>CAZMXJ010000009.1:6157-13922 GCA_964570235.1 uncultured Clostridium sp.
AGTTACTCCAGGCTTTATATGCCTTGCAACTTCCTTATGAGTTAGATATGTAAGCCTACCTGCCTCTTTTAATAAGTCTATTTCTCGTTTACTCTTTATGTTAATCATAAACTACCTTCATCAATAACAGATTTAATATTTTCATATATATCATACTTTGTTCCAACATTTTTTATAACTTTAAGCATTCCTAAAGAATTATAATAATCAATTACTGGTTTAGTTTTAAGAATATACGTATCAAACCTGTGATTAAATTTTTCCTCTGTGTCATCTATTCTTTTTGATAACATAGATTTGCAATTATTACATTTATTTTCTTCATCAAATTTGTCAAAAAATATATTATATATTGCGTTGCAATTAGGACAAGTAACTCTACCTGTAGCCCTTTTCATTGCAACCTCTTTTTCTACATCAAGATATATTACATAGTCAACTTTCTCACCAATACTAGATAAAAGTTCTTCAAGCATTTTAGCTTGCATAACTGTTCTTGGAACACCATCAAATATTATTCCGTTAACATTATCCAAAGAATCAATCTTTTCTTTTAATAGTTTAAACATAAGTTCATCACTTACAAAATTACCATTATCGATTAATTCTTTTACACTTTTACCTAATTTTGTATCAGAAAGTGCAACTTCTCTTAATAAATCTCCTGTAGATAGATGATATAAATTGTAATCTTTGCTTAGCATTTCTGCTTGTGTCCCCTTGCCTGCTGCTGGGGGAGCTATAAATATAACATTCATTACTTGTAACTCCTGCTATAATTTCTACTTACTAATTGGTTTTCAATTTGATTATATGTTTCAAGTGCAACTCCAACTACTATAAGTAATCCTGTACCACCAACTGTTACATTAGCTGGCATGTTAGGTATTAACGAACATATAATTGGAAGAGACGCTAGTACTACTAAGAATAAAGCACCAACAACAGTTAACTTACTTAATACTTTACTTATATATGTCTCAGTAGTTTTACCTGGCTTAATACCTGGCATATAACCACCATTGTTCTTTAAATTATTTGATAATTCTTTTGGATTTATTTGCATAAATGTATAGAAATATGCGAATACGAATATTAATATAACATATATAATAAATCCAACTGGTTTAGTATAAACTAAATAATTATTAACAAAAGTCTTAAATCCTTCGGCTTTAATAAAGTTTGTTAAAGTACTAGGTATTGATATTAAAACTGATGCAAATATAACTGGAATTACACCTGCTGAATTAAGTCTTATAGGTATATAAGTTTGTTCAGCACCATATGCACTCGTAGTCCTATTTGAATACTGTATAGGTAATCTTCTTTCAGCCTTATCAATAAATATTACACCTACTATTATTACTATATAAATTAATACAAATAGTAAGAATAAAAGTAATCCTAATACACCTTTTTGCCATGTAGCAAAATCAACAAAACTATTAAATGCAGATATAAACATATTTGGTAAGTTTGAAACTATACCAGCCATGATTATAAGTGATACACCATTTCCTACACCTTTTTGTGTTACTTGATCACCTAGCCATAATAGGAAAGCAGTTCCTGCAGTTAATATAACTGCGATTCTCAAATATTCAAGTGCTCCTCCTGTTTGACCATAAATGGCAAATGAGAATACATAACCTTGAATAAATGCAATTGCTATTCCTAAATATCTAGTTATCTCATTAATCTTTCTTCTACCTACTGCTCCTTGATTTTTTAAATCAGAGAAGTATGGAACTATATCCATTTGTAAAAGTTGTGTAATGATTGATGCATTGATATATGGACCAACACCAAGAGCAAATATAGAGAACGACTCAAGCGCTCCTCCACTCATGGCACTCCATAAATCTAAAAATCCTAAATCTTTTGTTAATGACTCAGTCCCAGGAACTGTAATTGAAGTTCCTAATTTAAATATAAATAAAACCAATAATGTAAATAATATTCTTTTTCTTAAGTCTTTATTTTTTGAACTAAATATTTGCTTAAATGTGGCAAACATATTAGATCACCTCAACTTTTCCACCTGCTGCTTCTATTTTTTCTTTTGCAGTCATAGAAAATTTGTGAGCTTTTACAGTCAATTTCTTTTCTAAAGACCCATTACCTAGGATTTTAATACCTGATAATTGTTTTTTAATTATACCTGTTTCTTTTAATAATTCTGGAGTAACTACAGTTCCTTCATCAAATTGATTTAAATCAGATAAATTTAATACTGCATACTCTTCTTTAAATCTAGCGTTACTAAATCCTCTTTTAGGAAGTCTTCTATATAGTGGTAATTGTCCACCTTCGAATCCTGCTTTTCTTGAATATCCACTTCTTGCTTTTTGTCCTTTATGTCCCTTACCACTAGTCTTACCATTACCTGATGATGTACCTCTACCAACTCTATTTCTTAATTTTTTAGAACCTTCAGGAAATCTTAATTCATTTAACTTCATTATCCTAACAACTCCTCTACAGTTTTTCCTCTAAGACTTGCGATATGTTCAGCACTTCTTTGAGATGTTAATGCATTCATAGTTGCTCTAACTACATTAATCTTACTATTTGATCCTAAAGATTTAGAAACTACATCTTTAACACCAGCAAGTTCTAAAACAGCTCTAACTGATCCACCGGCGATTATACCAGTACCAGCTTTAGCAGGTTTGATTAATACTCTTGCAGCTCCTGATTCACCAGTAGCTTCATGTGGTATAGTTCTTTCATCAACAAGTGGTATTTTAACAACATTTTTAGTAGCAGATTGGATTGCCTTTTTAACAGCATCTTGAACTTCGTTTGCTTTACCAGTACCGAAACCTACAGTACCTTTTCTATTTCCTACAACTACTGTTGCAGCAAATCTAAAACGACGTCCACCTTTTGTAACTTTAGTAACACGATTAACAGCTATAACTAATTCTTCATATTCTTTTGCTTTAGGTTCATTAAATCTTCGTTTTTCCATAGCGCCTCCTAGAACTCTAAACCGTTTTCGCGTGCAGATTCTGCAAGAGCTTTTACACGACCATGATATAAGTAACCACTTCTATCAAATACTACGGTTTTAATATTTGCTTTCTTTGCTTTTTCAGCAATGCTTTTACCAACTAATTTAGCAGCTTCAACATTTCCACCATTAGTGATATTTAAATCTTTATCCATAGAAGATGCTTGAACTAAAGTTACACCTTTAACATCATCTATAATTTGTACACTTATTTGTTTATTAGATCTAAATACACTTAATCTTGGAGATGCTTCGTTTCCACTTAATTTAGTTCTAATGCGACTATGTCTAGCTTTACGAGCTTCATTACGAGATATTTTCTTTATCATAACATAATCTCCTTTACTTATTATTTAGCGGCTTTCTTGCCCTCTTTACGACGAACAACTTCACCTTTATAACGAATTCCTTTACCTTTATATGGTTCAGGTTTTCTAACTTTTCTTATGTTTGCAGCAAATTCGCCAACTAATTCTTTATTTATTCCCTTAACTACTATTTCAGTATTGCTAACTGCTTCAACAGTTAAACCCTCTGGAACAGAAATCTTAACAGGGTGAGAATAACCTGCATTTACAGTTAATACATTTCCTTGTACTTGAAAACGATATCCGACACCGATTATTTCTAATCCTTTTTCAAATCCTTTAGAAACACCTTCAATCATATTATTAATAATTGCATTAGTAGTTCCTTGCATTACATTTGAATCAGCATTGTCAGTCTTTTCAACAGTTAAAGCATTTCCATCTATTTTAACAATTACACTTTTTGAAATAGGGAAATCAAGTGAACCTTTAGGTCCTTTTACTGTAACAGTATCGTTTTCTAGTGTAATATTAACACCTTCTGGAATTGTTAATACTCTATTTCCAATACGACTCATAATATTCCTCCTTTGTAATTGTTACCATATGTATGCTAAAACTTCTCCACCAAGGTTTGCCTTACGAGCTTCTCTATCAACCATAAGTCCTTTAGATGTTGAAATTATTGCTATTCCTAATCCATTTAATACTGTAGGAATTTCTTCTTTCTTAGCATATACACGTAATCCTGGTTTTGAAATTCTCTTAAGTCCAGTGATTACTCTTTCTTTCTTTGCACCATACTTAAGTTCAATGTTCATCATGCTACCATTATCTGTAGATACAATTTTATATCCATTGATATAACCTTCATTCTTTAAGATGTTAGCAATTTCAACCTTTAACTTTGATGTAGGTACTAAAACTTCTTTATATTTTAACTGATTAGCATTACGAATTCTTGTAAGCATATCAGCAATTGGGTCAGTTACTACCATATATATTCCTCCTCCCAAATATTACCAACTTGATTTTTTTACACCTGGTATTTGTCCGTTATTAGCTAGTTCTCTAAAGCAAATACGACATATACCAAACTTACTCATTACTGCATGAGGTCTACCACATCTTTCGCAACGAGTATATTCACGTACCTTAAATTTTTGTGGTCTTTTTGATTTTACAATCATACTCTTTTTAGCCATATATATCCTCCATTACTTTCTAAATGGAATTCCTAGTCCACTTAATAAATCAAATGCTTCTTCATTTGTATTTGCAGTTGTAACAAATACTATATCCATACCACGTACTTTAACAACAGTATCAAATTCTATTTCAGGGAAAATTAATTGTTCTTTAATTCCTAAAGTATAATTTCCTCTTCCATCAAATGCTTTTGATGATACCCCTCTAAAGTCTTTAACACGAGGTAATGAAAGTCTAATAAGTTTTTCTAGGAAAACATACATATTTTCACCACGTAATGTAACTTTACATCCAATAGGAGCACCTTCTCTTATTTTGAATCCTGCGATTGATTTCTTAGCTCTTGTTACTACTGGTTTAGCCCCTGTAATAAGTTCTAAATCTCTAACAGCTCCATCTAAGAATTTACTATTTTCTTTAGCTTCTCCTACACCCATGTTAATTACTATTTTTTCAATTTTAGGTACTGCCATCAATGTTGTGTAATGGTATTTTTCTTTTAAACTAGGAACAACTTCCTTAAAATATTTCTCTTTTAGGCGGTTCATAAATACCCTCCTTCCAATTAATCAATCTTTTCATTAGATTTCTTAGAAATTCTAACTTTTTTGCCATCTTTATTTATTTCATGACCTATTCTTGTGCTTTTTCCTGTTTTAGGATCAGCCATCATTATATTAGAAATATGAATAGGATTTTCTCTTTCGATTATTCCTCCTGTTTGATCTTGAGCAGTAGGTTTTTGATGTTTCTTAACCATATTAACACCTTCAACTACAACTCTATCTTTATTTCTTAATACATGAAGTATTTTTCCGCTTTTGCCTTTATCTTTACCAGCAATAACGTTTACTTTATCTCCTGTTTTAAAGTTCATATTCATACTCCCTTCTATAGTACTTCTGGTGCTAGTGAAATGATCTTCATGTAATCTTTATCACGAAGTTCACGAGCAACAGGTCCTAATACACGTGTTCCTACTGGACTCTTATCATCCTTAATTAATACACATGCATTATCATCAAATTTAATATAAGAACCATCTTCTCTTCTTACACCAAATTTTGTTCTAACTATTACAGCTTTTACTACTTTGCCTTCTTTAACTGTTCCATTTGGAGTTGCCTTTTTAACTGTACCAACAACTACATCTCCAATATTACCAGTCTTTACCTTACTTCCACCTAACACTCTTATTACTAAAAGTTCTCTTGCGCCTGAATTATCAGCTACTTTTAAGCGACTTTCTTGTTGAACCATATTTATTTCCTCCTTTTAAATTGGACTATAAAATTACTGCTTCTTCAACTATCTCAACTAATTTAAATTTCTTAGTCTTTGATATTGGTCTAGTTTCAATTATACGAACTTTATCGCCAATTTTAGCTATATTATTTTCATCATGTGCAGCATATTTCTTTGAATGTTTAACTCTCTTACCATATAATGGATGTTTTGCATAAGTTTCAACTAATACAGTAATAGTTTTATCATTTTTTGCACTTACAACTTTACCAACTAATTCTTGTTTTCTTATTTCCTTCATACTTACCTCCATTATTTTTGTAATTCTCTTTCTCTAATTATTGTTTTCATTCTAGCAACTTCTTTTCTTAATTCTGGGATTCTTGAAGGTTTTTCAAGATTTCCAGTTGCTTGACTGAATCTTAAGTTAAACAATTCTTCTTTATCTTCTTCAATTTTCTTTATTATTTCTTCAGTGGATAATTCTCTTATTTTCTTTGCATCCATTATTCTTCACCACTTTCTTTCATAACAAATTTACATTTTATTGGTAATTTATGCATTGCAAGTCTTAATGCTTCTCTGGCAATATCTTCAGAAACACCAGCTATTTCAAACATAATCTTACCTTTCTTTACTACTGCTACCCAACTTTCAGGTGCACCTTTACCTTTACCTTGACGAGTTTCAAGTGGTTTTTTAGTAAGTGATAAGTGTGGGAATATATTTATATATACTCTTCCTCCACGTTTCATATAACGAGTCATAGCAACTCTGGCTGCTTCGATTTGTTGTTGAGTAATCCAAGCACCTTCCATTGCCATTAATCCATATTCACCAAAGTGTAATTCTTTATTACCTCTAGTTACTCCATCATATCTAAGTCTATGAGGTCTTCTATATTTAGTTCTTTTTGGTATTAGTGCCATTATCCTTACCTCCCTTAGACTTCTTCTCTTTTAGGATTTCACCTTTATAAATCCATACTTTAACACCGATTTTACCAAATGTAGTATCAGCTTCACTTGTAGCATAATCGATATCAGCTCTTATAGTATGAAGTGGTGTAGTACCTTCAGCATATCCTTCACTACGTGCTATATCAGCGCCTCCAAGTCTACCAGAAACCTTAGTTTTGATACCCTTAGCGCCAGCTTTCATTGTATTTCTTATTGCTCTTTTTTGTGCTACACGGAATGATGCTCTGTTTTCAATTTGACGAGCTATATTGTCAGCAACAATTTGAGCACTTAAGTCAGGATTTTTGATTTCCATGATAGAAATTTGAACATTTTCACTAGTTAATTTAGAAAGTTCTTTCTTTAAAGTTTCAATTTCTTCTCCACCATGGCCAATTATAACACCAGGCTTAGCAGTGTAAATTATAACTTCTGTTCTCTTTGCATTTCTTTCTATAACAACATTAGAAACAGCAGCATCTTTTAACTTCTTACTTAAGTGTTTACGAATTAATACATCTCTATTTAGGAATGTAGCAAAATCTTTCTTAGATGCATACCATTTAGAATTCCAGTCTTTATTAACACCTGTTCTAAGTCCGATTGGATTTACTTTTTGTCCCATGACTTTTCCTCCTTCATTATTTTTCAGCAACGACTATAGTAACATGACTTGTTCTTCTGTCGTTTCTTCCTACATGTCCTCTTGAATCAAATATCATCCTCTTCATTACAGGGCCTTCATTTACATATGATTCTTTAACATATAATTTTTCTTTATCTAAACTATGATTATTTACTGCGTTAGCAACTGCTGAATTTAAAACTTTTTCTATAACTCTAGCAGATTTTCTGTTCATATTCTTAAGAATAGACATCGCTTCATTTACGCTTTTTCCACGGATTAAATCAGCAACTAATCTTGCTTTATCCGCAGACATTCTAATGTTTTTAGCGATTGCTTTTGCTTCCATAATTTCCCTCCTCAACTACTTTTTCTTGTTTTCGCCGTGTCCACCGAACTT
>CAZMXJ010000010.1:0-13722 GCA_964570235.1 uncultured Clostridium sp.
ATCAACATCTTTAGCATTAAGATTGGTAAAAGATTCAATTGCACTATTAATATAATTTTTTATAGGTGTATTACCTAATGATGAAAAATTATATTTATGTAATTCATAGAAAAAATAAGCAACATACTCATTTAAAATATTATTTTTAATATAATTATCCAATTCATTAAAAAATAATTCAATATTTCTTTCTTCTGCTTCGGTAATATCTGTATCAACCATATCACTAACTCACCTCGTTAATAATATGATACACGAAATTCCAACATTTTTAAAACTATGCGATTTCTGCAATTACTACAATTTGTTTATTTGTATTATGTCTACAAGTTATTAAAGTAATGGTAGATTTAGTTGTTTCTTTTCTTATTGGTGCTATACCAGTTTTTTCTATATCATAAATATTGGTAATTTTATATGAATAAGTTTTATTATTATAATCTAAATAAATTTCATCATTTAAAGATAGTTTGTCAACATTTCTAAAATAGGCAACACCTGCTGTACCAGAGTGAGCAACTAAAATAACATTGCTAGCTTCTTTATCTGGTGTATCAGATTCTTTATGAATCATTATATTGTATTTTATATTGTTATATTTAGAACCTCTATCTACTAAACCTCTTTTAAGATTAATTTTAGGTATTCTTAAAACTGCTACATAATTAATGGAGGTATCTTTCTTTTCTTCAACCACATCTTCTGTAGTTGTATCATCAGTATTTTCTATTTGTTTTTCTTCAATGTAAAAATTATCAAGTGCAATATCTTCTTCGCTTTTTGTTTTAAATGTAGTATAAATTGTTAAAACAATTAATGATAAACCTGATATAAGAAATAAGGAGCCTAGAATTACTAGACTCTTGTTACTCTTATTTTCTTTTATTTTTAGCATAGATAATCACTCCAATACCAGCAACACATAACATAATTGAACCAATTTCTTTTATATGTAAATCATTTAATTCTGTATTAGGTACTTCAATTATTTTTTCATCTTTCATCGTACATTTAACGATTTGTCCATCTTCTTTAATTTCAAAATACATTTTCTCTGTATTTAGATTATATCCTTCTGGAGACTTCTTTTCTAAGATATAATATTTACCATACTCTAACTCTTCAATAACAATTTTTCCTTCTTCGTTGGTAGTGCCAGTATAGATTAGTTCATCTCTATCATTGTAGATTTCTATTGTAGTATTAGGTAAAGTAACTGATTCACTAAAATCCGTTTTTGTAAATTCAAGTGTTCCTGTTATTTTCTCATCTTTCATTGTAGACTTAATAATCTCTTCACCTTTAATTTCAAAATACATTTTTTCATCGTTAACTAAATATCCTTCTGGAGCTTCTTTTTCAACAATATAGTATTTACCTACAGGTAATCTATCAATAACAATTTTTCCTTCATTATCGGTTTTACCAGAATAAACAAGTTTATCATCTATTGTATATATTTCCATTTTGGTATTAGGTAATGTTTCATCTGTAGAATAATCTGTTTTAGTAAATTCATATTTAGTAGTTTTTAACTTATTTTCGATTGTTGTTTCATAAGTAATTACAGGAGTATATTGGTCTTTATATTTTAATTCAAAACAATCTTCACTAGTATTTAAAACATAACCCTCTTTGGTACTAATTTCTTTAATACAATAGTTACCTAAATCTAATTTTTCAAAAGTTAAATTACCATCTTTATCAGTAGAACCTTCTTTTACTAGTTTACCATCTTGATACAAACCAAATTTAATACCACTTAGATTTCTTTTAACATAAGTATAACCTTCGCCTTCAATAAGTTCTGCTACTTCACCAACTTTTTTTATTTTAACTTCACCCTTAACTGGTGTATTACTAAATTGTGTATCAAAGATAATTCCATAATCAGAATCTTCTCTTAATTTAGAATTTTCATCAATAGTAAATTCAAGGGATTCTTTATTCCATAGGTAACCATCTATTGCTTGATCTATTTCTTCTAGTTTATAAGTACCTGTTTGTAAAGGATAAGCAGTAATAAATTCACCATTTTCATCTGTTTCAAACTCACATATTGTTTGTTTAGGATATGTTGTTGTTTGACATACTTGTTCGTTTGTCTTAGTATCAATTATTTTAAATTTAATACCAGCTCTTTTAATTACTTCTTTAGTTACTGAATCTATTTTTACTACTCTTAATTTAGCAGTAATTTCAGCATTAGAAATTACCTTTTTAATAACACCACCAACTTCTTTTACCTCAATAGTAAAATCTTTAATTTTTTCATGACCACTTGTAGTAGTTAATTGTTTAACTGTATAAGTTCCATAAGGTAAATTAAATTCAAAGTTGCCTTGTTCATCGGTAGTATATTCACCCACTAATATATCATTTTTATCATATACTCCAAATTTAACATTAACTTCTGGTGTCATTATTTTTGTTTCATCACTTGCATATACCTTAGTTATTTCAAAATCTCTTCTAATAACTTGCTCATATACTTTAACAGTAGGATTCAAATTATCTTCGGTAATTTCAAAATAATATTTTGTACTATCAAGAGTATATCCAGTAGATGCTTTCTCTTCTAAAAGATAATATCTACCTAAACTTGGTAAATAATCAGATTTATTAGTACCTTTTTCATTAGTTGTAACAGTACCTACTTTAGTGCCATCTTCTTTATAAATACCATATACAGCACCTCCTAAAGTTGCTTCACCTTGTGCTTCATTTGTTTTAGTTTCAACATCTTCTTTTTCTGGTGTAACTGTTCCACCATAAACCTTTAATGTTAATTTAGAATATACAGGATCGTATGCTCCAACTCTCATTACATTTTGTGAATGATCAGAGAAATATACGATTGGTGGTATTTCATATTTTGTTGCTTTCTTTTCTAAAGTAATCGTACCTTCTCCAACATTATTTGCTGTTATACTTAATGTATTTCCACTTATAGAAGCACTAATATTATCAGATGTACTAGTTAATTTAAAATTACTTAACACATTGTTATTATCATTTAAAGTAATTGTACTTCCAACAGAAGTAGTTATATTACTTTCAAAACTCGGTTTAGTATAGTGATTAGCAACTAAATTTTCAATTTCTTGCACATAAGAATCATACTTATTAGTTTTTGAACCATTTAATGTAGAAGTAAAATAAATATTAGATTCTGGATTAGTAGTTCTCCATATCATAACTTGTGTTACTACATACCATATATTATTGCTATGATCATAACCATTCTCATTATATTGATAACCATAATAAGCAAGTAATGATATTCTTTCCCATTGATCTTTAGTAAATCCTAAAACCTTTTCGTAATCTTCTCTAATTACATCGTAATATGGAAGATTATTATCAATAGCAGTATAAGGTTGTAAACAATAAACAAACGCGTTATCTGAACTTCTCCTTATAAATCTTCCTTGTTGATATTTAGTATAACCATTAGGTTTTACCTTTTTAATATATATGTTACTAACATATTCACTTTCCCGTATTGCTTGACCTTCATATTTTTCAGCAGATACTTTTTGAGTACCTAAGCCAAAAATTGACAATAAAAAAAATACGCTAGCTAAAGCATACTTAAATAATCTATTCTTTTCCATTTCTATCCTTCCTTTATTTCTAACATATCACCTAAATAATCACCCGAATAACTATTGATGTTATAACAAGTATAACTAGTTATATTTTCTAGTTTATTTCCAGCATCAATACAGGCTTGATGTGTAGCTGCTTCTGTACCATAAGCATCAACAGAATAATCAATTTTTGCCCAACTCCACATAGGTTTATGATAATAATCATATTCTGATATTCCCAATTCTTCCCATACAGGTTTACTTTCAACACTCTGTTTATTATCTTGTTTATTTGAAGAACTTTTCTCTTTTTTATTTTGGTTAGAAGATTGGGTATTATTGCTAGAACTGTTATTAATTTTCTTTTCTTCTTTAGTTGTTTGTGATTCTTTAGGAGATTCTTGTTCTATTATTTTTTCTTCATCGTTTGAGTTATCATCAGCAAGTTCATCTTCTTTATTATCATGTTCTAATTCTTCAAGATTATCGTTGTTTACAGACTCACTCGTATTATTTTCTATAATTTCACTACCTTTATTTGTCTGTAATTTGAGTATAACAAAAGAAACAGCGAATATAGTTATTAAAATTAGAACTATTATAATTATTTTTTTCTTCATAAGACTTCACTCCTTAATTATAACTCATAATCATCTTTTGATGGTGCTGCTTCATTGTCATTTAACCAATCATACTCATCCGTGTCATCATCATACAATGGTTTATCGGCATTTTCAAATTTTCTAAAATTAGAAGCTATTGAACTTTTTAGATAGCCAAACTTATTTGATATTTCATCACCATTTTCATCTCTAAAATTATTCTTTTTAACTTTAGAAACTACATAGTGGATAACTGAGTAGATATCAACATCAGAATATCCTCGTGATTTATAGTCCTTGAATAAACTATCATAAAAAGCAAGATTATATTCATCTTCTTTGATATATCCAGATTTTATTAAATCAATAACAAATGGATTTTTTAAACAATTTATAATTTTTGTTTTATCATTTATATCTTTATTATCTATTTTGTTATTAGTATTTTGTTTTTTAGTATTTATTTGTGTGGGGTTATCCACCTCTGGTTGTTCCAGTGCTGGTTCATCCAAGGGTGGATTATCCAGAGGTGGAAAATCCGTATCTGGATGAATGTCCCTATTTATAAGGCTTTCAGGTTTTTCACGAATAATATAATTGTATTCATAAAGACCTTTTTCCCCTCTAACTTTTTCAATTACTAAATAACCATTTTTCTTTAATTCATCTAAAGTAGATTTAATTGCATCTCTTGATTCTTTACATATTGCTACTAAACCATTAGTAGAATAATCCCAATTCTCTGGTAGAGATAACATAAATGATAATAATCCTTTTGCTTTTAAACTAAGATTTTTATCTCTTAAATGATAATTACTCATAACAGTAAAATCTTTAGTTTTATCAATCTTAAAGTTAGCCATTTTATCCTCCTTCCTTATCTTTCATAAGATTTTGCTTTTTCTAAATGCTTAGAGTAATAATCTATAGCTTTAAATATAAAGTCTTCATAATTATCAACTCTAACACTCTTAGGAATCGCACTTTTTAATTTATCTTCACTAATCTTTATTTTAGATTTTTGATTAGGTTTTTCTTCACTCATCATATCCATTATTTTTTCATTTGTAAGTTTGCCATCTTGCGATAATTTCTTTAAAATAATAGTCTGAGCATGAGATGGTGTCGCATCAGAATAATCCATTGCTTCAAGTAACATCTCTTGTTCGGATTTAGTGAGGTATGATATTTCAACTGCTGGGTTAAAAGCAATTTCTTTATTATCAACTTTATCAAGAAGTTCAGGTATAAGTTCATTAAGTCTAATAAATCTATTAACTTGTCTTCCACTTTCTCCTGCTTCTTCACCAACTTTATCTCGACTATCTTGCTTTGGGACAAGTTGTCCTAAAGATTTTCCTTGGTGAGATAAAGCATCTAATTTCATCTTATATGCTTTTGCTTTTTCACTAGGTAAAATAGTTTCACGGTGCATATTTGAATCTACCATATAGATAGTTGCTTCATCATCAGTCATATCTCTTATAATGCAAGGTATAGTTTTAAGTCCTAATAATTCACTTGCATATTTTCTACGATGACCTGAAATAATTTCATAACGGTCATCTTTTTTTCTTACAATAATAGGTTCTAAGACACCATTAACATTAATTGATTCTTTTAATTTACTTAAATCTTCATTGTTAATTACTTTAAATGGATGATTTTTAAAAGTATCTAAAAGACTTAATTCAAGTTCTTCTATTTTTTCTTTCTTTTGTTCATCTCTTTCTTCTTGTGATGTAAAGAAATCATCTAACTTGAACATCGGATCTATTACATTCTTTCTCTCCATTTGAAATAACCTCCTTTGCTAAATTTAAGTACGCTGTTGCAACTTTAGATGTTTTATCATAAGAAAATATTGATTTTCCTTCGGCTGATGATTCGGCTGCTTTAATTGCTCTAGGTATTCTTGTATCGTAAACCTTAAATATTAATCCATAACCTTCTTGTAAATCTAATTTAATATTTTTTGCTAAATTAGTTCTTTCATCAACTAGTGTTTGTAATATTCCGCCAACTTGTAAATTAGGATTAGTATGTGTTCTAATTTGCTTTATTGTTCTTAATAATTGTTGCATTCCTTTTGTAGCAAGATAACCTGTCTCAACTGGAATTATTACTTTATCAGAACACGATAGAGCATTAACTGTTAGCATACCCAAGCTTGGCATACAGTCTATTAAAATATAGTCATACTCATCTTTTACCTCTTTTAATACATTCTTCATTACATATTCTCTGCTCATAACATTGAGTAAACTAACTTCCATTGAAGATAATTCAAGGTTTGATGGAATTACATCTACTCCTTCTTCTTGATGTAATAAAGCTTCTTTTGGCTTAACATCTATATCTTTAACAACTCTTTCCATTAATGTAGCAATAGTAACAGGTATATCATCAGTATTATGCCATCCCATATAGGCTGTTAAATCGCCTTGAGGATCTGCATCAACTAATAATACTTTCTTACCCATATTAGCAAGTGCTACACCTAAGCTAACTGTTGTCGTTGTTTTACCAACACCACCCTTTTGATTAGCTATCGAAATAATTTCACATTTTTTCATTTTCTCCTCCTTCTAGTTATTCTCCCTTAAACATTAAGGAGGATAACCTTTAATAATTTTTTTCATAATCTACCTCCATTTTTTCATGAAAAAAACTAGCTATTTTCGTTAAAATAACTAGTTTATTTTCTAAGTAGTGTTTATCGCCCCTACCTATTTAAACATATAAAATTCACTAAATTTAAAGCAAAAACTATCAAAAATATCTATTTTTTAGTACCATTACAACTTAGCACTTTTTCCTTTATTTCACCTAGGTTTAAGCCACTTTTATTTCTTGTACTTTATCTCCATCAATATGTAATATCTTACCTGGCAAATAAAAAAAATCAGTCCTATCTAGTTTCTCATCAATTCTATCTATTAAATCACTATCATTAGGTAGTGCATCTCCATCATAATGAATTAAATCATCCTCATTAGAATCTGCAATTAATCTTACATTGACCCCATTTAAAAAATATATTTTATCAACAATTTTAGAAATTTTAAAAATAATATCACTATTATAGGACTTTCTTGTTACAACATCACCTACTTTGAACATAAATTATCACCAATTAATTATATTCAATTTAATTAGAATAATGAGTTTTATTATTAATTTTTTATTTTAAGGTAATAATAATATTGGTGATACTGTGAAAAAAGAAAGTATATGGATAAAAAATTTAAAATTTAAAAATATTAACAAACTGAGTAAAGATATAGATGTTGATGTACTCATAATTGGTGGTGGTATAACTGGATTAACAACTGCATACTACTTAAAAGATAGTAATTTTAATGTGTGCTTAGTTGAAAGAAACTACGTAGGTATGGGTGTTACGTCAAAAACAACAGGTAAAATAAATTACTTACAAGAAACAATATACTCTGAATTAACAACTAAATATTCATTTGGAATTGCAAAAGAATACTATGAATCACAAAGATATGCAATTGGTAAAATAAAAAAAATAATTGAAAACGAAAATATCAAATGTAATTTTGACAAAGTAGAGTCTTATATATTTACTAATGACAAAAAAGAAACTAATAAAATTAAAAATGAAAAAATTATATTAGAAAAACTAAATTGCAAAGTAAAAGAACATAAAAGTATAAGTATCAATTTAAAATCTAAATATGCAATATCAGTAAATGATACGTATGTATTTCACCCAATAAAATTCTTGTATTCTTTAAAAAATATATGTCAAAAAAGTAATATTAAAATTTATGAACAAACTAAAATATTAAATATTAAAAAAGAAAAAAACACTTACATTTGTAATACAGAAAAAAATACAATTAAAGCAAAAAAAGTAATTATTGCATGTCATTATCCATTTTTCTTAATACCCTATATGATGCCATTAAAAGTATATAATGAAAAATCATATATCACTGCATCAATTACTAATAAATACAAAAAAGAAACATTTATTACATCTAAAATACCAACTAAATCAATAAGATATCATAAAGAAAAATACCCATATTTAATATATTTAAGTAATTCTCACAGTATTTCTAATAATTTAAATATCAAATCTAATTTTGATAAAATATTGAAAGAAGTAAAAAAATTAAAACTACATCCAGAATACATTTGGTCAAATGAAGATTTAATTACTGTTGATAAAATACCGTATATAGGAAAAATTGAAAAAAATAATAGTAACTTATTATTAGGTACAGGATATAATACATGGGGAATGACAAATGGTATTCTTGCTGGATGTATATTAAGTGATATGGTTTTAGGGAAACATAATAAATATGAATCGTTAACTGATCCTCTAAGAGCAATAAACATAGTAAATACAGGAAATATCTTAATAAACATAGGAAAGAGCGCTAAAGGTTTTATACAAACAAAGTTAAATAAAAATAAAAGTTGGTACAACAAAAACATCAAATTTGAAACAAGAAATGGAAAAAATATTGCTATCTATAATGATGGTAAAAAAGAACATATTGTATATAGTACTTGTCCACATATGAAATGTACTCTTATATTTAATGAAATAGAAAAAACATGGGATTGCCCATGTCATGCATCTAGATTTGATTTAGATGGTAAATGTATTAAAGGACCTAGTAATTATGATATCTCATATAAGGAAAAAGATTAAATATTGATTATAATTATTATAGATAAATTTAAAACTTCAAGTTATATATTAAACTATTATGTAGTTTAAAAACTTGAAGTTTTTTATTTTAATATATCTCTTGCTGCAACTAATCCTGTAGCAGCTGCAGTAACAATGTTACCTGCTTTACCAGCCCCATCACCAAGTACATTTGCAATTTTAGCTATAGATTCACCATATAATCTAGTATTTGTTACAGGCTCAGTTAAATTAACCTTAGAAATAAAAGCAAAATTAGTATTATCACTCTTAATATTCTTTAATGCATGACCATTAACACAAATATATCCATAATAATTTTCTTTAGCAACAAATCCACCTGGATTAATACAAAAAGTTCTAATAACATCACCATAAGTTTTTGTTTGAATAAATATAGTTGGATCATATATTATATTTGTAATATCTTCCATAATATCTTTTCTAACTTCAACTCTTACACCAATTTCAATACTTTGTGATAAATAAGATATTTTATATTTATCAGCAAGTTCTTGAACCCATTTAGCACCGGTTCTACCAGGAGCAACTACAACATATTTACTGGTTAAAGTATAAGAATTATCATTTTTCATATATATTACTTCATGCTTTTCTTTATTTGTTGTTTTAATATCAACTACATCAGCATGATCAAATAATGTAACACCATTATCTTCTAAATACTTACAAATTCCATCTATATACTCAGGAAGATGATCACTACCCAAATGTTTTTGCTTAATAAGGAGTAACTTCGCTCCTGCTATCGAAACTTTCTTTTTAATTTCATGTGCTTCATCAATATTACTAGGATAAACTTCTGCATCCATATTAAATTTATTAAATATTTCTTCTGTATCATCTATAAGTTTTTCAGCTTCACTTAAAGACATATATTTAGTTAAATCACTTTTTCCTAACTTAGGAATAAAATTAAGTTTACCATCTGAAAAAGTACCCGCACCACCATATCCAGATAAAATTGCACATGGATTACAATTTTTACATGGTACTCCAAACTTATTCATTGGACAAACTCTTTTATCTACTCTAAAACCTCTATCAACTATTGCTATTTTAATATCTTTGTTTTTACTTATTAATTCATAGGCACAAAATAACCCTGCAGGTCATGCACCTACAATAACTACATCATACTTCATTACTTTCTCCAATTAATTACTTACGAATATACGAAACATACTTATAAGAATATGGATTTTCTTCATTAGTGACACCATCTTCTTCGCATATCTTTTTCCAAATATTTAAATCAATTTCTGGAAAATAAACATCTCCATCAAAATTTTCATCAATATGAGTTACATAAAGTTTACTTACGTATGGCATAAGTAATTTATATATAGTTGCTCCACCAATTACAAAGTTTTCTTCTTTTGAATTAATGTAATTATCTAATTTACTTATATCATCAAGTACTAAAACATTTTCATCATCTATATTTAAATTCATATCATTACATAATACGATATGTTTTCTATTAGGAAGAACTCTACCTAATGATTCAAATGTCTTTCTACCCATTATAATGTTTTTATTCATAGTAAGTTTTTTAAACCTTTTTAAATCTTCTGGTAAATGCCACAATAATTTATTATCTTTTCCAATAGCATTATTTTTAGCAACAGCTACAATTATACTTAACATAATATCTCCTAAACAGCAACAGGCATATCGATTTTACCTAAATGCTCATAACCAATTAATTTAATATCATCAATCGTAAAATCATAAAAATCCTTAATTTCTGGATTAATCCAAAGTTTTGGAGCGGGTAAAGCCTTATCCCTTCTGGATAATTGTTCTTTCATGCCTTCTAATTGATTCTCATATATATGAGCATTACTTATGCATACAGTAAGAAGCCCTGGTTTGTAGCCTGTTACTTGCGCTAGTAAATGAACTAATACAGCATACTGAACAACGTTAAATGGATGCCCTAATGGAATATCATTAGAACGAATAGTAAGCATACAATTTAATCTACCATCAGTTACATCCCAACAACTATTAAAAACACATGGATATAATGCTCCCGTATCTAAATATGGTATTTGCCATAAATTAATAATCATTCTTCTACTTTGTGGATTATTTTTTAAATCACTAATTAACTTATCAATTTGATTAAATTTTTTTACAATCCAACCATAAGATGTTCCTATTGTGCCATCTTCCATTTTCCATTCATCCCAAATATGAACATTTTCATTATGCAATTCATCTATTGAATTAGATTGCTTTTGAAATATCCACAATAACTCCTTAACGGCAGTCTTAAAAGCAACAAATTTTGTAGTTAATATAGGAAATTCCTCCTCTAAATCAAAAGTTAGTACTTGGTGAGGCAACTTATATGTTGCAATACCAGTTCTATTTTGATCATAATAACCATTCTTTATAATTCTTTCAGTCATATCCAAATATAAATCATCAAATCTACTCATATATCCTCCATATATTTTAAATATATCACAACAATGCATAGAAAAAAAGACCTTACTATGAAAGTCTATTAGAAATTTTGACAAACATTTCTATTGGTAATGCTTCAGCACGAACATCTTCACTGAAATTACTTTCGGATAAAACTTCCTTAATCAAATCAAAATCATACTCCTTTAAATTGTTCTTTAAAGTTTTTCTCTTTTGTTTGAAAGAATCCCTAATTAGTTTAAAAAATATTCTTTCATTTACTACATCATATTTTTTATCTTTCTTTTCAAATAAAACAACTACACTATCGACATTAGGTTTAGGAATAAATACATTTTTGCTAACTACAAATAACTTTTTAACATTAAAATAATAATCTATAAACAAAGTTAAAGAATTATAATCTTTTGAATTAGGCTTTGCTGAAAATCTATCTCCAACCTCTTTTTGTACCATAACAACTATTTTATCAACATTTAGCTTATCTTCAATTATTTTTGTAATAATAGGTGTAGTAATATAATATGGAAGATTAGCAATAACATATAGTTTATTATATGAATATTTTTCTAAATCTTTTTTCACATCTCTTTTCAAAAAATCACAAAAAATTATATCAGCACCATTAATAGTTGATAAAATTGGTTTCAATGTTTCATCTATTTCATAACCAATTACATTTTTAGCAACATTAACTATTTTTTTAGTCAACGCTCCTGCACCACAACCAATTTCTATAACTAAAGTCTCATCATCAATATTGGCTGAATCAACAATGTTATTTAATATATTATCATCTGTTAAAAAATTCTGACCAAATTTCTTCTTAAACTTGAAATCATAATCTTTTATAAAATCTTTTTGATTCATATATACCTCCAAATATAAAAACTCCAAAGTTAGGAGTTTAATTACCATATCTTAATACTTCAAATGTTACGTTCTGTCTTCCAAAATCATAAACTTCATATGATTTTTCAGTAGAAAATAATAAATCAATAAGTATTTTACCATCGGCCCATGCATTATTCATAGCACCACCTCTATCTAAAACAATTCCATTAATATATCCTTCTATTCTACCACCACTTATTCGTATAACTGTTCCAAAAGGAAACTTATCAGTTGCAGCTGCCAATACTCTTAATTCGCCATACACTTCATCCATATAAGTTGTTGTAATACTTGTTATTACACCATTAACACTTTCAGCAACTCTATAGCCTGAAGCAGTAATACCACTACAGCCAACACAATCAGGACCATAAGCAGTAATTGTTCCATAAAAAGTATCTAAAACTTTCGTAGTTTGATATTCATCAAGCATAGCAACTTCATTTTGAAGTATAGAAAACCTAGGAACAACATTATATGAAGAATTAAAACTCAAAATTGAATTTGATTTTTCAAAATTTGGAGTAACAAATACACATAAAATTGAACTTAATAAAATCAAGGTCCCAACAAACATCTTTAATAATTTTGTTGTTACATTACTCATTATTACACCTCTCATGCCTAAAATGTTACCATATTTTAAATCATAAGTCAAATAATGCTTTTGCATTAGATAAAGTAATACTACATACTTCATCATATGTAATATTCTTAATATTTGCAACAAATTGAGCAATATATTTTATATTTGCAGGAGTATTTTTTTCCCCCCTTACAGGTTCTGGTGAAAGATATGGTGAATCTGTTTCTAATACAATATCGTTTATATCTACCTTACATATGACTTCTTTCAAATTACAATTTTTAAAAGTAATAACACCACCAACACCTAATTTATAACCTATACTAATAAATTTTTTAGCCATTTCTAAACTACCAGAAAACGCATGTATAACTCCTTTTACATGATACTTTTTTAAAATATTATAAGTATCCATAATTGCATCCCTAGTATGCACAATAACAGGTTTATTATATTTTTCTGCCAATTTGACTTGATTTTCAAAAATTTCTTTCTGTTTTTCTTTATTATTCTTTGTCCAATAATAATCAAGACCAATTTCTCCAATTGCAACCACACCATCAATATTTTTTTCCAGATAATCAATGTAATTATCTGGAATTGAATCAATCTCAGACGGATGAAAACCAATTGCAGAATATATAAAATTATATTTTTTTGCAAGATTAATTGAATCAATATTTGACTTTAAATCACATCCATTTACAATACATAATATATTTAAATTTCTAATTTCATCAATTACACTACCCAAATTGTCATAATCATCACTATCCAAGTGGCAATGTGTATCAATCATAAATTCACCTCATAATAAAATTATACCACTAAGGTATAACTACTCCTTCCATCTGGATGTGAGCCGGGTGGATTTCTTCGGCCTGCATTACC
>CAZMXJ010000011.1:0-13508 GCA_964570235.1 uncultured Clostridium sp.
CTGCAATTTTACCAGCATTCTTAGTTGCTTGTCTTTGTGAATCATTAAAATATGCTGGAACTGTTATAACAGCTTTATTAACTTTTTCTCCTAAATAACCTTCAGCATAATCTTTCATATATGCTAGAATCATTGCACTAATTTCTTCTGGAGTATATTTCTTACCTTCAGCTTCAACTTTCTTATTTGTTCCCATCAATCTTTTTATTGATGAAATAGTATTAGGGTTAGTTACCATTTGTCTCTTAGCAGCGTCACCTACTATTTTTTCACCATTTTTAAATGCTACAACTGATGGAGTTGTTCTTCCTCCTTCTGGATTTGGAATAACCTTAGCTTCCCCAGCTTCTAATACACATACACAACTATTAGTTGTACCTAAATCAATACCTATAATTTTACTCATCTATATCCTCTCCTTTTCCAAAACTCATTTTTCTTCTCATTAAATCTCTTTTGGTTCTTGATTTAACATATTGTTTTTGTTTTTCATCTAAACATTCATTTTCATTAAAATTGTAATTATCTATAAAATTCATTATTTCTTCATAACTTTGACCAAGAGATAACTCTCTAATTACTTCTTTATATAAAGAAATTTGACTACTATATATTGAAGAATCTCTCATATAATATATATCTTCTTCAGTAAATCCTTCATGTTCATTACATCTACTAATTAAATATGAATGTAACATTAACATTTTTAAATTTCTTTCATTTTCCATTTATTCACTTACCTTAACCATAGAAGGCCTTATTACTTTATCTTTATACATATATCCTTTTTGTAATACTTCAAGCACTATTCCAGATTCTTTAGTCTCATCTTTCGCAGTAAATACAGCTTGATGATAAGCTGGATCAAATTTTTTATCTAATGCCTCTATTTCTTTAACTTCAAAATCAGATAATATTTTTAATAACCTAGAATAAGTCATTTTAATACCACTTAAGAACTTAGAAACTTCATCATCAAGTACATTATCATCTAGAGAAATTGCTCTTTCTAAGTCATCTACAATGGTTAAGATTTGCATTATAATATCTGCATTCGCATACTTTAACATACTAGATATTTCATCATCTTTTCTCTTTCTATAGTTAATTAGTTCAGCATCTTTATAAAGAATCTTATCTTCTAAAGTTTTAACTTGAAGTACTAAAGCTTCTATCTTTTTGTTTAAAGCATCTACTTCACTAACCTCTGTTTCAACTTTTTCTTCCTTAACTTCCTCTATTTTAGGTTCATTTATATCGTTTTTGTTTTTATCCATGATTCACCTCATTTTTTCTCAATCTCATTTTTTATAAAATCTAACATACCAATAACTCTATCATAATTCATTCTTTTTGGGCCAATAATCGCAATTGTTCCTTCTTCACCATTAGAAGTATACTTAGTTTTTATAACTGTTACATCACTATCGATTTTAGACTCATCCCCAATATAAACATTTATGTCAGAAGAATCTTCTTCAATACTAGAAATAACATCTTTATCTTCAAGTTTTTCTATAATACTTCTTATCTTATCAGCATTATTAAATTCAGGTGCCTTTAAAATATTTGTTTTACCAGAAAAATGATAATTTTCTTTTTTAAATGTCATCTCATTAAACGCATTATAAAACATATTATATATCGCTTCTTGTTGTTTAATGTACTTACCTATGATTGGTTTAATTTCAATTTCTAACTTCTTACTTATTTCATCAATTAATGTACCAACTAATAAATTGTTCATTAAATCAACCATCTTCTTGATTTCATCAACACTAATATTATCACTAATAGGTATAGTCTTATTTTCGATGTGTCCCTTATCCGTAATAATTATAGCAATTAAACTATTATCGTTAATTGGGACAACTTCTATCTTTTTAAGTCTACTATCTAAAGATGAATTTCCTAAAACCAAAGATGTATAATTAGTCATATCAGAAATTATCTGCATACTTAGAGTTATCGCATCGCTAAGTTCTAAAGATTGATTTCCTAAAATTGTTTGTAGAGTTAATACCTCTTCGCCAGTTAATTCTTTTGGCTTCATTAGATAATCTACATAATATCTATAACCAAGCTCACTAGGAACTCTTCCACTAGATGTATGAGTTTTCTCTAAATAACCAACATCTTCTAAATATGCCATCTCATTTCTTACTGTTGCGGATGAACAATTAAGTGCATCACATATAGACTTAGAACCAACCGGTTTAGCATTTTTTATATACTCCTCAACTATAATTTTTAAAATTTCATTTTGTCTTTTACCCAGCACATAATCACCTCTTTTAAGGTACGAGTTAATTGTATCACTATGTTTTAGCATTGTCAATAGCAGAGTGCTAAAATATTTCAAAAATATAACAGTATATCATTATTGATATACCGTTACTAATATTATACTCATTAGCTTTGAATATTATACATAAATTTTTTAACTTTGTTCTTCCCTTTCCAATTCTCTATCAGCAAATGATACAACCAATTGATATAACAAAGTAGGATCAGTAATTTTTCTAACCCTATTAGATTGTGAATCATAAAACATAATCTTTACATTCTTAGTAATTTCATCTTTTACACTATCGATTTCACCAATCATAATAAAATTATTATTATCATTCATCAAACTATCTAAAACATAATATTCTTTATTGTCATCTAATCTAATTATTGTATCTTCCTGTATCATTTCGTTTTGCCTCCCTCTTCCTTTTCTTTATCTTTAGGCATTCCTAAATTCATAACCTTTTCAACAACATGCTTAACTGCTTGACCAATAGGATTTTTTGGATTAAATCTACCATTTTTTATCTCGTTTGCAAAATATAAATAACCTAAAGTTCCTCCGATTGAATATACTGGATTAAGAAGTAACACCGCTGAAACAACAATTGCAGATTTTATAAAGAAGCTTTTTACTTTACCTTTTGATTTTTTTAATTTTTCTATTCTTTCAGGTGAAGCATTTTCTTGTCTTACACTGCTATCTTCTTCAGGACCTGTAATATTTTGTGCCTGTTCTTGAAACTCTTCCTCCGACTCTGGCATATCAGAATCACTAGAACCATCCACATTTGAATTTTCTACATTTTGTTCATTTTCCACTTCTTCTTGTGAACGTTCTTCATCACTTGTGTCACCGGCATGTTCTTCATTTGTTTTAGAACTGTTTAAATCACTAGAACCAGAGCCTTGTGCACTTTGTTTTTCTATTTCTTCTTGCGACAACTTATGATATTCTTCAATAGTTTTTTCATCCATCTTAGATACTTCTAATTCATAAAACTTTTCTATCATCTCATCAGTCATAAATTCAACTGCATCACCATACTTTGCTTCATCATTATCAAATTTCAAATATGACAAAAAGTTTCTTTTCTCATCTATAGTATATTCCTTTTTCTTAATAACTCTTTTAAATAACTCACTAATAGCTAACTTATCAATACCATTTTCTACCGCATATTGAGATACTCTTTTAATAAAAACTTCTTCTGACCAGTTACCTTTTTGATATAATTCAACTGCTAAATTTAAATAAGCATCATTATCCATAAAAATCACTTCCCTATGACATTATGTTATCATAAATATATTTTAAAGTCAATTTTGAGTTATATAATTTCTTTTTTAGATTAAGATATACTAGGAAGTGAATTATGTTTGAAATTTTTTTTGAATTTATTAAAAATATGCTTTTGACAGGAGCATATCAAAATCAAATTTTTAAAGAACCTCTATCTAAAGAAGAAGAAGAAGTTCACATAAAAAAAATGATAGAAGGAGATAAAAAATCACGTGAAATACTAATTGAGCATAATATAAGATTAGTTGCACATATAGTAAAAAAATATGGTGAAAAAGATGATTCATTAGATGATTTAATAAGTATTGGTACCATTGGTTTAATAAAAGGTGTAGATAGTTTTTCAAAAAATAATGGTGCAAAATTAACCACATATTGTGCAAGATGTATAGAAAATGAAATTTTAATGTATTACAGGAATAATAAAAAGACTAGTAAAAATATTAGTCTAGATGAATCAATTGGATTTGATAAAGAAGGAAATGAAATCGCTATTGTAGATATACTTAAAACACCAAATCCAGATTTTATTGATGATATAGTAACTAAGGACAATATAAAAAAATTAAATAAATATATCGATATTCTAACTGAAAGAGAAAAAAATATTATTATCAAAAGATATGGATTATATGGTGAAAAAGAATTAACTCAAAAAAATATTGCTAAAGAATTAAATATCAGTAGAAGTTACGTTTCGAGAATAGAAAAAAGAGCTTTAACTAAGCTCTTAAGAGAATTTATTAGAAATAATAATAAGATTAACTAATTAAAAGTTCATGTATTAACTCTTCTTCATTATCAAGTTCTAAATCTTCTATTCTTTCTACACTACATTTAGATGCTAATAGTATAGCGTCTATTTTGTTTACTGCCTCATCAACATCGTCGTTTACAACTACATAGTTATATTTACTATATTCATTAATTAACTTATAATCTTCTTTAAATCTATTAACCATCTTTTCCTTAGAATCTCTATTTCTAGTTACAATTCTTTTCATAAGCGTTTTCATATCGGGTGGCATTATAAATATAAATATTGCATCCTTAAACTTTTCTTTTATCTTAAGTGCTCCCTTTATATCAATAACAAGAATAACATCACGCCCATCATATAAGTTATTTAAAACTTCCCTTTTAGGAGTACCATAATAACTATCATATACTTTTTCATATTCTAGAAAATTATCATTTTTAATATTTTCATCAAATACCTCATCGGTAACATAATAATAATCTACACCATCTTTTTCATTTTCTCTTATACCCCTTGTTGTCATAGATATAGATAAATACATTTCTTTATGTCTTTCTAAAAGTTTATTACATATAGTATCTTTACCTGCTCCACTAGGTCCAGATACTACAA
Organism: uncultured Clostridium sp.; assembly: GCA_964570235.1. Taxonomy (GTDB): domain Bacteria; phylum Bacillota_I; class Bacilli_A; order RF39; family UBA660; genus CAG-1193. The sequence goes on from CAZMXJ010000011.1 coordinate 4,968, forward strand.
TTAAATCTCCATCTTTCTTTTTCTTCATAAAGGCTCCTTATATTAGCTTTACCAATATTTCATTAGATTTATATATCCAATCATTTGCTATATAAATATAAGTTTCATCTTCTTTAAGCATATTATTGTGAAGTAGATAATTTATATTAGGCACTTCATAAATGCTTTTATTAAATTTTTTCTTAAACTCATCCTTATTAATCCCGCCTAATTTTCTAAATCCCAAAATAAGTTCATACTTAAGTTTATCTTCTTCGGTTATCTTATTAATATTATCTATATAATTATGTGAATTATATTTATTTAAATTTTTCGTATTATCATATCTATAATTTTCTAAGTAACCTGAAGCTGAAAGACCAAAGCCATAATAATAATCATTACTCCAGTATACTAGATTATGCTTTGATTCAAAACCAGGTTTAGAATAATTACTAACTTCATAATGAATATAGTTTCTATTAGATAATCTTCTTTCTATATACATATACATTTCATAATCTAAATCTTCATCAATTGGTTCAACTTTATCAATATAAAATTTTGTGTGAGGCTCTATCATAAGTGAGTAACATGAAATATGTTGCACATTCAACTTTAAAAATTCATCAACATCTTTTTCCAAATCATCCATTGTTTCACCAGGAAGGGCATACATTAAATCTATATTTATATTATCAAATCCAATCATTTTAGCCATCTCAATTTTCTCAAAAGCCTCTTCTTTAGTATGATGTCTATTTAATAACTCTAAATATTTATCATTAAACGTTTGAATTCCTATACTAAGTCTATTAACATTATTTTTCCTAAATAATATTAATTTTTCATTAGTAAGCGACTCTATATTACACTCAATTGTGAATTCCTCTAGTGCTTCTAAATTTAATAAATTAACTATCTCAAATAGTTTTGATAACTCTTCAATAGAAAGAACTGAAGGTGTTCCTCCACCAATATATAAAGTTCTAATCTTTTCGCCTTTATAAAATGATTCTATTTCCTGTTTTAAACTATTAAGATATTCATCTATCCACTCTTTAGTATATTTCATTTTGCAAAAATCGCAATATGAACAAATATTGTCACAAAAAGGAATATGAATATACGCTGATTTCATAACATCACTATCCTTAATCATTTTTTATTGATTTAATTATAACAAAGATATTTAATTTTTTAAATAATTTATAATAATTATCTACCTAAAAATTATAAATTTACACACCCCACATTACACATTATAATATTTTTTATAAAAAAAATATCAGAAAAGAATATATAAAGCAATATATCACTTCCTGATATTTTAACTATTTATTTTTGTTTAATAACAACATATTCTATTCGGTAGTTACATTAACACCATTATAAGTACCTGTAACAGCAGCTGTTCCAGAACCACCTGTTATAATAAATTGCCAATCGAAACTTCTTCCTGTAGTATTTATTATTGATGTTAGATTTGGATTAGACCAGCTAGTCTTATAAAATGCATTATTTCCTATAGATGTTACACTATTTGGTATTGTAACATTGGTTAGTTGATTATCACTAAATGCAAATTCTCCTATAGTTGTTACACTATTACCTATTGTTACACTTGTTAGTTTGTTCTCAGCAAATGCATAATCTCCTATAGTTGTTACACTATTTGGAATCGTTACACTTGTTAGTTGATTATTTCTAAATGCATCTTCTCCTATAGTTGTTACACTATTTCCTATTGTTACACTTGTTAGTTGATTATCAGCAAATACATATCGCCCTATTGCAACAACAGTTTTATTATCTATCTTACTTGGTATTATTACATCTTTAGGACATGCATCATCATATCCTGTTATTATGCCATCTCCATATTGTACATTGCTAATTGCTCCTGCTGTTTCTAGTTCTGATGCTGGCTGCATGCCTTCCTTTACTGCGGTTTCAAGTGTAATTCCCCAATATTCTCCACCTGTACATAACGTTTCAGCTTCATCTGCAGTAAAACCTTTACCTACAAAATACGTTTTACACGCTTCTTCGTTTATTTCAAAACTAGATACTTGTTGTACATAACTAAAACATGCTGCATCTGTTGAAATTGTACATTCTCCTTCCATTACAACTGCATCGTCTTTTGTTCCAGAACATACACTCATTCCTTCAAACTTACCCTTTCCTACTATTGTTACTTGTGCTTTCCCATTATCATCAAATTCTATAACACAACTATCATAGTCTTCACTATTTAACTTTGATACATCAGAACATGTTATTGTCTTCTCTATTCCCAATGTTTGATTAGACATATATGCACTTTCTGCACTTGCTGCTATTAGTTTTGCACTTGATATTAATGATCCTTTTCTTGATTCTGTTATTGTACTCATTATTTGTGGTACTGCTATTACTAATATTACTGCCAATATTACTATTACTGCTAGTAATTCTACTAATGTAAATCCTTTCTTTTTAGACATATTTTAACTCCTCCCTCTTTCTAGTCTATAAATAGAATACCATATTTTTATCATTATCTCAATATTTTTGTTATTTCCTGGAATGAATTTTTAAATAGCCTGAACGATTATTAAATAACTACGTGCGCACCCTAATAAAGAAAAAAATAGCAGGAGTTACCCTAACTATTATTGATTATTTAATTATCTATATTTTCATCTACTGATAATACTGAAAGGAATGCTTCTTGTGGTATTTCTACTTTACCAACTACTTTCATTCTTTTTTTGCCTTCTTTTTGTTTTTCAAGTAATTTCCTTTTTCTAGTTATATCTCCACCATAACATTTTGCAAGTACATTTTTTCTCATTGCTTTTATGTCACTTCTTGCTATTACTTTATTTCCAATTGTTGCTTGAATTGGTACTTCAAACATTTGTCTAGGTATTATTTTCTTTAAGTTTTCTACTATTACTTTACCTCTTTTATAAGCAAAATCTTTATGAACAATTATGCTTAATGCATCAACTGCTTCTCCATTTATAAGTATATCCATCTTTACAAGATTACTAACTTTATTACCAATAAAATCATAATCAAACGAAGCATAACCTTTAGTATACGATTTTAATTTATCAAAAAAATCATATACTATTTCAGAAAGAGGTATTTCATAATGTATATTTACTCTAGTAGGATCAATATATTCCATATTTACAAATGTACCTCTTTTATCTTGACATAATTCCATAACAGAACCTACATATTCAGTTGGTACAAATATGTTAGTTTTAATGTATGGTTCCTTTATTTCTTTTATAACTGTTCTATCAGGAAGTTTAGTAGGGTTTTCAACTAATACAATACTTCCATCAGTTAAAGTAACTTCATAAATAACACTTGGACTAGTTGCAATTAAATCTATGTTAAATTCTCTTTCTATTCTTTCTTCAATAACGTCCATATGAAGCATACCTAAAAATCCACATCTAAATCCAAAGCCTAGTGCTTTAGATGTTTCTGGTTCAAAACTTAATGAAGCATCATTTAATTTTAATTTTTCAAGGGCTTCTTTTAATTCTATATATTTCTTTGAATCAATTGGATAAAGGCCACAAAAGACCATTGGTTTTATTTCTTTATAACCAATTAATGCATCACTACTATTATTAACGCTTACTATTGTATCTCCTACTTTAACATCACTTATACTTTTAATAGATGCGGTAATGTATCCTACCTCACCACTATTAAGTTCATCTTTTTTGGTTGGTTTTGGGGTATTTACACCTACTTCAACCACTTCATAAACTGCATCAGTAGCATGCATTTTTATTTTATCTCCAACTCTTATCTTACCATTAAAGACTCTTGTATAAATTATTACACCTTTATACGAATCAAAGATACTATCAAATATTAATGCCTGCAGATTATTACTATCACTCTTAGGGGGTTCAATTCTTTCTACTATCGCATCTAATAACTCATCAATACCAACACCTGTTTTTGCACTTACTAAAAGTATTTCATCTTCATTAAAACCTAAATTATCAACTATTTCTTTTTTTACTCTATCGACATCTGCATTAGGTAAATCAATCTTATTAATAACTGGAATAATAGTTAAATTATGAGAAAGCGCTAGATAAAGATTTGCGATAGTTTGTGCTTCTATACCTTGAGTCGCATCAACTACCAATATAGCTCCTTCGCATGCCGCTAAACTTCTAGATACTTCATAAGTAAAATCAACATGTCCCGGTGTATCTATTAAATGTAGTAAGTAATCTTTATACTTTAGCTCAACTGCATTCAATTTAATAGTTATTCCTCTTTCTCTTTCTAAATCCATCGAATCTAATAATTGATCTTTCATTTCCCTTTCATTAATTGCACCAGTTCTTTCTAAAATTCTATCTGCTAGAGTACTTTTTCCATGATCAATATGCGCAATAATACTAAAGTTTCTAATGTTTTTGATATTCATAAAATCACCTAAAAGTATTATATCATAAAAGAAAAAAAGAATAAAAACAAATTCTATTCTTAATTTCTTGTAAAATTATATACATAATCATTATCTATAATTGAAACTCTAACATAACCAGTTATTACACTACTATCCCTTGGATCATTAATTGGACAAGATAAAAATTTTTCTGAGCATAATACATCAGTTGTAATATCAACATAACCATTATTTGCAATAGTATTATATAAATCAGGATTTTCAGTCATATATACACCTGCAAATCTCTCAATTTCACTTATTGTAGTATTATACAATATTTCCTTTTTATCTGAAAATACTGACATTACATTAGGTATAGCCATCATTATAAGTATTCCTAATATTACAATAACAGCTAATAACTCAATCAAAGTAAATCCATTCCTTTTTATTCTCATAACCTTCACCTACACTAATTATAGTATAACACATATTTTATCTTTTTTTCTTGCCAAATAAAATTCTTTTAACTTTATCTTGTTTTTTATTAGCAAATTTCAAATCATCTTGTGTCACTACTAAATCAGTCTTACTCATTATTTTTACATTAAACAAAGTTTTTAAAATAACACTTTCAATTTTCTCTTCTATTAATACATGCTCATCATACAAAATATTGAGCTTTGACGTCATAAATGAAAGAGTGCAAGAATAAACTCCATCCATTTTAGAAAGTTTATCTTCTAATTTTAAAGCACAACTTGCACAATCGATACCTTTTATTACATATGATTTCTTTTTCATATTGCCTCCATAAAAACTAAAGTTTAACTAAAATTTGATTCTATCACTAACATAATTTTCAATATCTTCTACTTTAATTATTTCTTGTTTCATAGTATCTCTATTTCTAATAGTTACCGTACCATTATTTAGTGTTTCATCATCTATAGTAATACAAAAAGGCGTTCCTATCGCATCACTTCTTCTATATCTTTTTCCAATACTTGATGAATCATCATAACTTGTCATAAACTTTGTTGATAACATATTATAAATTTCTAAGGCTTTCTCACTATGAACTTTTTTCATAAGTGGAAGTACTGTTACTTTATATGGTGCTAAAAAAGGATGAATTTTTAATACTTCTCTTTCAGTTCCATCTTCTAAATTTTCCTTTGTAAATGCTTCAAAAAGAAATGCTAAAACACTTCTATCAAGGCCATAAGTAGATTCTATTATATAAGGAATATATTTTTCATTAGTTACAGGATCTAAATATTCTTGCTTAATACCACTATATTCAGTATGTCTTCCTAAATCATAATTAGTCCTATTATGAGTACCATTTATTTCTCCCCAACCAAATGGAAACTTATATTCAATATCACATGCACTCTTTGCATAAAATGCTAGTTTTTCATGGTCATGAAATCTAAGATGTTCTTCTTTAATACCTAAATCCATGTAGAACTTCTTACCATACTCTTTAAAATAATCATATAATTCTTCATCAGTTCCTTCTTTACAGAAAGTTTGAAATTCCATTTGCTCAAATTCAATTGTTCTAAAAGTAAAATTACCAGGAGTTATTTCATTTCTAAATGCTTTTCCTATTTGACCAATACTAAATGGAAGTTTAGTACGCATACTTCTTTGAACGTTTAAAAAGTTTACATACTCTCCTTGGGCATTTTCAGGTCTTAAATAAATTACACTTTTAGAATCGGCTGTAACACCTCTATATGTTTCGAACATAAGATTAAATTCTCTTATATCAGTGTAATCACTTTTACCGCACTTAGGGCATGGTATCTTATTTTCTCTAATATAAGTCATCATCTCATCTTCCGTCATACCATCAGCGTGAGCATCTTTATTATAAGATTCAATTAAATTATCAGCTCTATGTCTCATTTTACAATGCTTACAATCAATTAGTGGATCAGAAAATCCTCCAACATGACCTGATGCTTCCCAAACTCTAGGATGCATAAGTATATCAGCATCCATCTCATAACTATTCATTCTTTCCTGAATGAATCTTTTTCTCCAAGCATCCTTTATATTATTTTTAAGTCTTGAACCTAATGGGCCATAATCCCATGTATTCGCAAGTCCTCCATAAATTTCACTTCCTTGGAATATAAAACCATATTGTTTACAATAATTTACCATATCTTCCATTTTCATATAAATTCCTCCATTTTCTTTTGTAAACTCTTTTCTTTATTATCTTCTTTTATGTCTCTCACATAATTTTTCATTACATCTTTCATATATTTAGTTGCACCATTAAAGAAATATATTTGAATCTTTCTACCATCTTTTCTATAAATAACATAATAATTTTTATAATCAATAATTCTACATCCATCTTCACCAATTAAATCAGACATTATTTGACTAAAAAATCTTTTATCAATATCACTTATATCCCCTTCATCATCTTTAAAGCAGATATCCATGCATTCTTGATTATGCATAGTACATGGTATCATAAAATCGTAATCTCCTGGTATCATTCTTTCACAACTACACCAATTAGAAACACCAAAAATATAATTATCACAAGAAGTATCTATAATATTACCTCTATCTGTATAATATTTAAAATAAATTTCATCTAGAATTTCTTTACTCAATATATGTAATTTTGATATTTTTAAAATTCTATCGCCTAGTGCTTTTATTATAAAATAATCGCTATAGTAATAATCTTCAATTTCACAAATTGTATTATTTCTCAAAAAATATCTTATTATTTCATTTACTTTTTCTTCATCAGTTAAACCTCTTAAAGTAGATGTGAACTTATCACCAATTGCATTTAGTGGAACACTACCTTTCTTCCCTTTATTACCCCAAACATCTCTTATCTGATGAACATTAATATTTTTACAAACAGAAATAAAATCATATGTATTAGCATTCAAACTTTTTGCATTATCTATATTCATAAACCCTCCAAAAAATAAAATTCCCCTAGAATGTAAGGACCCTTAAGGGCGGTTCCACCTTACTTATTCTAGAAGAATCACTTTTCTAATATTGCTAGAAGTTTCCACCTTCATCGTCGCATTAATACAAAATTACGGTTAAAGCATATAACATTTTTAAATTTTAGTCAAGAAAAATAACTAAATTATATAATTACTTTCTTATTTCAATTTTATCTTTACCACCCATATATGGCCTTAATACTACCGGAATATTAATTGTTCCATCTTCATTATAATTATTTTCTATAAGTGCGATAAGCGCTCTTGTATTAGCAAGAACTGTATTATTTAAGGTATGTAAATAATAATTACCATTCTCACCCTTAGCTCTAATACCAAGTCTTCTAGCTTGAGCATCTCCTAAAGTAGAACAACTACCTACCTCAAAATACTTCTTTTGTCTTGGACTCCATGCCTCAATATCGCAAGATTTTACCTTTAAATCAGCCAAATCACCACTACAGCACTCAAGAGTCCTAACAGGTATATCCATGTTTCTAAATATTTCTACAGTAAATTGCCACATTTTATTATACCAATTCATTGAATCTTCAGGTTTACATAATACAATCATTTCTTGTTTTTCAAATTGATGAACTCTATAAATTCCTCTTTCCTCGATACCATGCGCTCCAACTTCTTTTCTAAAACAAGGGCTATAAGAAGTCATTGTAATAGGAAGCATATCTTCATTAATAATTTGGCCTTTAAACTTACCAATCATTGAATGTTCACTAGTACCAATTAAATATAAATCTTCACCTTCTATTTTATACATCATGTTATCCATTTCAGCAAAAGACATAACCCCACTTACAACATCACTTTTAATCATAAATGGTGGAATACAATAAATAAAACCATGATCAATCATATAATCTCTAGCATATGAAAGCATTGCTGAACTAAGTCTTGCAATATCACCCATTAAATAATAGAATCCATTACCACTAGTTCTACCAGATGCATCTTTATCAAGACCACACAATTTATTCATTATATCAGCATGATATGGGATCTCATAATTAGGTACAATTGGTTCCCCAAATTTTTCAATTTCAACATTTTCACTATCATCTTTTCCAATTGGCACACTTTCATCAATTATATTATGAATTTGATACATAATATTTCTTA
>CAZMXJ010000012.1:0-4491 GCA_964570235.1 uncultured Clostridium sp.
ATATCATATTTTCTATACTTTCTTTTTCTTCTACAACTATTTCATTCATAAAAAATTCTCCCTTCTCAAATAAAAAAAGATATACCCTCACTATAAAGGTATACCCGAATAAATATATTTTTCTTGCCCAAAAATATAAATTATCAACTAAATTGTAAAGTATTAACTCATGGCAAGTTAATTAATACATTCTAATTATAACTTAAACATTTAACATATTCAATATATGCTTACTTCATTGTTATTACTATTTCACTAATTTCTTTTCTTCTTCAAAAGTGTAAACAGATTTTATTTCTTCTAATATTCTTTGCATATCTTCATAAGAATAATTAGCCTGTAATAAATCTAATGCAATCATGTAATTATATAATGGTGTTTCTTTAACAAACTCCAAAAAATTGTTATAAATATTATCTTGTCTAAATAAGTAATTATCATTATTCATTAAATCGCAATAATAATAGCCCTGAAAGTTTCTTTTTCTAGCAATAAAAATTTCTGTTTCTTCAGTTAAACTATTATATGCTTCAACTACATAACACTCTTTAATGCAATCATTTCCTATAGTCGAACCATCAACAACAACATATTTACTATCTTTCGTAGTATATTCAAAGCCTTTACTAGCACACCCACCTAAAGTCATTCCACTTGCTATCATAAGTGCTGCTAAACCTGCTTTATATCTAACTAAATTTTTCTTATCCATTTTAAATCCCTCCATGTACTGAGTTATTATAAACTATAAGTTAAACTAATGCAAGTGCATGCGACTATACACACATGATTAACTTTTGTAATAAGACGTCAGGGATTATATAAAGAAAAATAGGATTATTTCCTATTTTCTAATTCTTGTACTAATAATTCATTTGCTAATTTTGGATTTGCTTGTCCTTTAGTTTCTTTCATAATTTGTCCCATTAAGAATTTAATACTTCTATCAAGACCATTTTTATAATCCTCTATTGATTTTGGATTATTATCTAATATTGTATTAATTATATTTAATAAGTCATCTGTATTACTTATTTGCTTTAATCCCTTTTCCTCAATAATACTAGAAACATCTCCACCATTTTCTAATAACTCTGAAATTATTTCTTTTCCTATTTTAGAAGATATTTCACCGCTTTCTAGGAGATTAACTATATCTTTTATATTATCTAAAGAAACCTTTGTTTCATTAAATGTAATATATTTTTTATTCAAATAAGAAAGTATATCACCAGTTAAAATATTCGCAGATATTACTGGATTTATATTCATATCTATAAGATGATTAAGTGCTATATTAAGCTCTCTATTTAGTATTAAAGAATTTATCGCAACATCATTAATTCCTAAGTTTTTATACATACTTCTTAGTTCACTTGGTAACTTTGGTATAGTCTTTCTAATGCTTTCTATCCAGTTATCATCTAGTATAACTTTAGGAATATCTGGTTCTGGAAAATATCTATAATCATTTCCAGTTTCTTTAACTCTCATAAGAATTGTACTACCAGTTTTATCATCCCATCTTCTTGTTTCTTCTTTTAAAACTACACCTTCATTTATTAACTTAGTTTGTCTTTCTATTTCGTATAAAATACTATCTTTAACTGCACTGATTGAACCAATATTTTTTACTTCAACCTTAGTACCTAACTTATCAGAATCACTAAGAGATATGTTTAAGTCACACCTCATACTTCCTTCTTCTATTTTAACATCACTTACACCAGCATAAAGAAGCATTTCTCTTAAGTTTTCTAGATAAAGTACTGCCTCTTTTTCATTTGTTATACATGGTTTTGTAACTATTTCTATAAGAGGTATACCTGCTCTATTAAAGTTAAGTAATGTATAGTCTCCTTCATGTATACTTTTACAAGTATCTTCTTCCATATGTATTTCTTCTATCTCGATTTTCTTACTGATTCCATCATATTCTACTTCTACATAACCATTTCTTCCAATTGGAGTATTGTTCTGTGTTATTTGAAAGTTCTTTGGATTATCCGGATAAAAGTAATTTTTTCTATCAAAGAACATCTCCTTAGTTATATCACAATGAAGTACAAGTGCACACTTTATACCTAAATCTAAAAGACCTTTATTCAAGGTAGGAAGTGTTCCTGGATAACCTAAATCAATAACATTTGCTTTTTTATTTGGCACTTCACCATAAGTATTAGATGAAGGAGAAAATGCTTTACTATTTGTCTTTAATTCACAGTGTACTTCTATACCTATTGTTGGTTTTAGCATACTTTACCTCCTTCAAAATTATCTTCTATAAAACTTGCAAATTTATACATATTTGCTTCATCAAACTTATTACCTATTATCTGCATTCCAATAGGAAGATTATTACTTCCATATCCTACAGGTATACTCATACCAGGAAGCCCTGCCATATTTACAGGTATTGTAAGTAAATCATCTGTAAAACTCTTTACTGCATCATTTTGTCCCTCTCCTAGTTTATAAGCAAAATCAGTTGTAGTAGGTCCAATTATTAAATCATATTCACTTAGTACTTTACTAAAACTTTCAGATATTTTATTTCTTATTTTTAAAGCTTTATAATAATAATTTCTAGCATTTTTTCCACTTAAAACATAAGAACCTATCATAAGTCTTCTTTTTACTTCGTCCCCAAAACCTTCTCTTCTTGTATACTTATACATCTCATCTACTGAAGATGCTTCTTTATCAGTAACATAACCATATCTTACTCCATCAAATCTTGCTAAGTTAGATGATGCTTCTGCAAGTGCGATGATTTGATACAAAGGAACAGAATACTCAATATAATCTATATCAACATAATTAACAGTAACTCCTCTTTCTTCTAAGAAATTGATTACAGACAATATCTTTTCTTTTATTTCAGGATTAATAACATCACTCATATAAAACTTAGGTACTGCAACCTTCATACCACTAATGTCTTCTCCAATAAGTCTAGTAAAGTCTTCATTAGTTTCACTACTCGTTAAATCTTTATCATCTTTTCCACACAAGATATTAAGTAAAAGCGCATTTTCGTATACATTTCTTGATATAGGTCCAATCTGATCTAAAGATGATGCGAATGCGATAAGACCATACCTAGATACCCTTCCATATGTTGGTTTTAATCCAACTATACCATTAAATGCACTAGGTTGTCTTATAGAACCACCTGTATCACTTCCTAAAGATAGAGGTGTAATATTTCTTCCTACACATGCTGCACTTCCTCCACTACTTCCTCCTGCTACTCTTTCCTTATCACGACTATTTAATACAGGGCCATAAAAAGAAGTTTGATTAGAAGAACCCATCGCAAACTCATCCATATTAAGTTTACCAATAATGATCATGTTTTTAGACTTAATCTTTTCAATGACAGTCGCATCATATACAGGAATAAAATTAGATAATATTTTTGATGCACATGTAGTTTTTAAATCCTTAGTTACGATATTATCCTTTATTGCAATAGGTATTCCAAATAATAGATTATCAACTTCCTTATTCTCTAAGTCTTTTGCTACCCTTATAGCTTCTTCTTTATTTAATGTTATAAATGCATTATATTCTTTATTTTCTTCAATTCTAGAAAAACACTCCTCCACTAAATCTAGTGGTTTAATCTCTTTACTTTTTAACTTTTCATTTATTTCTTTTATACTTAATTCTAAATATCTAGTCATTTACAAACCTCTTTATCTCAATATAATTACCTGATTTTTTAGGAGCATTTCTTAACACATCAACATCTTCATTAATACCTATATCTTCCCTATAAACATTCTTATTATCAGTAGGAGAAATAAGAATATCACCATCTACATCTAATTCATTAATCCTATTTATTTCATCTAATATTTGTTTTAATTGTATTTTATATTTATTTATATCTTCTTCTGTAACATCTATTCTTGCAAGATGAGCTACATGAAGAACTTCTTCTCTTGTTAATTCATTCATAATGTCACTCCTTTACTTACTAGTATAGCATTTTAATTAAAATAACGAAAGAAAAAATTTGTATTTATAACATATTTGTACAAAGAAAAAACTATTAACACGCAAGGTTAATAGTTTTAACAAAAACTAACTAAACATTCTTTTTCTTAATAGAACTAAAGACATAAATGATAACAAAGATAATATAGGTAATAAAATTGAAACGTTACTAACGCTAACACCTGTGTTAGGTACAATCTCATATACATAAGTAACTACAATTCCATCTTCATTATATAAACCATTCTCATTACCAATAACCTCTAATAATCTATATTTAGAAATCTCCTTAGAATAAGTTTTATACGGAGTAGTAACTCTACCTTCAGTAACTACTGAATCAGATATTTCTTTTCCATTTGTATCTACATACATAGCTTTAACTGTTCCAATTAATTCTATATAGTAGATATTAATTACGTTTTCTCCTGTTGTTATTGTTAATTCTTCTTTATCTACTGAATCATAATTATATCCATCTATTTC
>CAZMXJ010000012.1:4591-12318 GCA_964570235.1 uncultured Clostridium sp.
TTTGATTTCCCTCTACTTTTTGTTCATGTAATACTTCATTTGTTCCTTTTTCAAGGTAATTTACTTTATAACTTAAATCTGTTCTTTTTGTATAGTAGAAATTAATAATATTATTAGATAAATCTAATATTATTGTTTCACTCACTGGTTCAACTTTAGTATATCCATCTATTTCTATTGCATCTTCTTTAACTTCATCATAAACATTGCCTGATGAACTTTTTGAAACATGTAATACTTTGTTTGTCCCTTTTTCAAGATAATTTACTACATATGTAGTTGGATTTTTAATTACATTTAATGTAATTATAGAAGTATTACTTTTTACTACTGTTGGCTCTCCATTTAGTGTTACTGTTGTTTCAACATAATATTTATATGTTACTGAGCCCAAAGAATTTGATCCAGCTTTATATGTAAATGCACCTGTTGTTGTATTCATACTAATGTCATTTATGTTACCTGTTGTTGTATCATCTGTTACTAATACTATTTTATTAATTACAGTAGCTGTCTCATCCAAATGTTCAATATTTAATTTATCATTTTTTAATATACCATTATTTTCTAATACATTTAATGTAGTTCCTTGCTTTATATCATAATAATCATCATTTACTGTTATTCCTGGAATCGGAACTACTGGTTTTTCAAAATCAATTGTTAATGATGTCTCCTCATAATAAGGATTATTTTCCGATGTATTTGCCGTTAGTGTTGCTTTTACATTTGTATACATACTTCCATAATGTCCTTCTTTTGCTTCAACAACATAACTCAATGAATTTTCTTCTGTAGATTTAATATCGCCAACATTCCAAGTTATTGTTGTCGTTCCATCTTCATTAACTACTGCTGTAGCATAACTAGGCAACGTTCCTTCTTGAATTTGGAATCCTGCTGGAACTATATCTACTACTTGAGCATCTGTTGCTACTGTAGTAAAATCATTTACTATATTTTTAAATGTCTTTTTTAAAGTTTCATAATTATTTGCAAGATACCTATGTGATGTTGAACTTGCAATATTCCCTAAAAATGTATACGCACTATCTTGTGTAGTTAAGTTGAAGCCTATTGTATAAATTGTAATGCCATTATTTTTCATAACTGTAGCTTGTGCATTTGCAACTGTACTTGGTCTTCTATTTCCATTAACGTTACAATTAGTATTCCAATCATTATAATCTGTTTGACCATTTCCACATATATTATTATTTGTACCTATATAGAATGTTGGCTCTCCATCAGATAATAATATAACTATTTTTTGTGTATTACTTTCTGATGATGAAAGCAAACTATTTGCACCAATCAAACCAGCATGTATATTTGTTCCTTGCTTGTTCATATTAACTGGAATACTACTAATAAGATTAGTAAGTGTTGTCTTATTATTAGTAAGACTCGTACTTGTATATGAACTTAGTAAATTACTTCCATAAGTTACTATTCCAACTCTAACCTTATCTTGAGACTTATCAGTTATAAGTAAGTCTATTAAATCTTTTGCTGCATTTTTTGTGTTAGTCATTGAAGTTCCATTCATACTTGAACTTCTATCAAGTACTAACACTACATCAGTCTTGTCTACTGTAGTAAATGCATTAGCACTTATTCCTAATGTTACTGTAGCACTTCTTCCATAAGTAACATCTTCTTTTACTGCTGTTTTGGTAAGAGATATTTTACCTGCATCACCAGCAGCATTTACATAATTAATTCCAAATATAAATGTACTTACAAGCATTAATAATGTAAATAAATATTTCTTAATTCTTTCCATTTTACCCTCCTAAACCTCTTTTGCAATTATCAATAAAAGTGAATTTACTGGATTATAAAGACAAGTTTGTATAACCAATATTTCATCTTCTGCTGTAGCACTTTTCTGTGTATCATATATAGAATTATTAAGTTTTGAAATGTGTTTACTCCAATTACTTGCATTAATATTCATATGCTCATAATTTGAAGTCACAATTTGAATACTAAATATTTCATATATACGTGTATCAATACCATCCCACAATTCAATGTACTTATGTTCTTCATAATATTGATCATCTAGATAATTTTCTAATTTTCTAAACATAAGATTGTATACATTTGAATTATGACCATATATATTGATTTGCTTTGACGATAGATTAGTTCTATAATCAACAAATATACTACCTCTATCATCGTATTTTTTTTCTAATGTATGATTCAAATAATATTCATTATTTGTACTTTGAACTATCAATGTGTCGATTCCTGTATTATAAATTTTTAATCTTCCAACTATATCATCATTATGATAATAATTTTTGTAATAATCCAAAGTATATTCTAGTTCATTTTTATTAATGTTTTCATTTAATACCGCTAATTCTTCACTTATGCCATCTTCAATTTGCTTCTTTTTTAACTGAAGATTAACATAATTGTAAGAAAAAAATACTGAGACAACCAAAACAATGAATAATATTAAATCAAATACTGTCATTAATATTTTCTTTTTCATCACTTTCCCCTTATAAGCCAATTTAATTTTATGTAAATAATGCTTAAATGTTACATCATTAATAAAATTTAATTGGCAATAAATAATTTTAGTGCTTTTTATCATAATCAAATGATGAATTTTGTCAGTAGCTTTTTTTCAAATTCTTTATTGTTTTTTCAAATTCTTTATTGTTTTTTCAAATTCTTTATTGTTTTTTATGTCATTTTATATATCACCTTCATATCTTCATTACATATTAATATTGAGAATTTTTTTTAGGTTTTATTCAATAATAATAATATTTATAAAAAAACTAACATTTGATTAAAATGTTAGTACAATTTTTTGCATAAAATAAAAAAGACTTAAGTCTTTTTATAGAGCACTCATTATAATTAGATAACCTAATAGTAATATTAGTGCCTCAATTGCCATAGCTAGCAATACTGATACATTTGTATTATATATATCCGTATTCTTTTTCTTTGACTCATATGTCTTTGGTGCTACTTTTTCTACTGAAGTAGTTGATTTTTTTACTGCAGGTTTTGTTGCCTTAGTTGTTGATGCTTTCTTAGTTGTAGACTTCTTAGCTACAGGTTTTGCAGATGACTTAGTAGCAGCTTTTTTGACAGTTGATTTTGTTGTAGTCTTTTTTGTTGCCATTATTTCACTCCCTCTTTATTATATTCTACTTAAATAGTATAACACAATTTTACTAATGAGGGAATATATTTTAACCATTATTTTTTCTTAATCTCAAAACACTTTCCAGCCTAGTTGCTCTTAATACCTGATTATCTAAAATACCATATGAAATATCTAAATTTAATAAATATCCACTATTAAATAATATTATACTATTGTTATTAGATTTTTTATAATTTTGTAAATGTTTTAATGACAACCATGAACAATTATTTAATCTAGGAGAACTAGTTGGAAAAAATATTATTTCTCTTGTTTCTTCTATTATAATAGGTGCTTTATGACTTACACCAATTAAATTTTTTGTTCCAATAAATCTTCCCTGATATGAACTTCCAAAGTATTTACAACTCCTATCAATTATTTTCATAGGTGTTTGATTTACAATTAAAGTCCTATTGGCTTCTATAATTTTTGATTTGTCTTCACCAATTGGTATTATTGCTTGAGTTTCTGAATTAATTTCATAACTATTCATATTTTCACCTCCCTCTAATTATAATTTCTTCAAAAAATTACAATTTCCTCTAAAATAACAATAACATTTATCGATTTTTGATGTTTTTTGTAGGTAAAAAGAAAAAAAGACAACTTTTTGTTGTCTAAAATCTTCCTCCACCAGAGCCTCCTCCGCCAGAGAATCCTCCGCCACCGGAGAAACCTCCTCCAAAACCAGAACCACTAGAGCTATTTGATTCAGCTATTTTTGAATTTGCGGATGTTATTGCAGCACTCACAGAACTTGTAACACTTCTATTTATCGCATTATTAAGTCTTATATAATCATATGTACTTAACCCGTTTGAATAATCTTCTATATTAGGAACTTTAATTTCCATTTGTTTTCTCAACTCTTCTGCTACACCAAATACATGAGCGTATACCAAATACTTTTCCCATAATTTAATATCTGGTAATTCTTTTTCTTCAAAATTTCCAAAATCCTTTAAAAAGTTTTTTAATGCCATCCACTTTTTATATAAATCATTACCATATTTCGTTCTCTTTTTAGAAAGTGATACATACAAAATAAATATTATTGCAAGTAAAGCAAATATCATGACTAAAGGATTATATTCAATATACAAAAATGTTATTATAAAAGGTATACATAAATATAATATTACTTTAGTTTTATTTGAACTTGTATCTTCATAGAAATTTTCTTTAATTGCTGTTCTTTTTGCACTCATTTGCCAACTCTCGTACTCTTTTATAAATTTTCTTGCAGAAGACTCTGTATTTGATAAATTCTTTAGAGCACTTAAACAAAATTTTTCATTACATAATAATTCCGTTAACATATTTCTTAGTTTTTTTTCATCTTCAGTTAATTCTTCTTTTAAATCTTTATCATTTACTGTTAATACAAATTCGTCTACCATCTTCTTTTTCAATATACCTTTTTCAATTTGAATCTTTTCAACAAGAAATCCCTTTTTATAAATTATATTTAGAATCGATGCTGATAAAGATACAGTACTTATATTTTTAGTAATCAAATACTCTATTGTCTCAGGTGAATGATTAGATGGAAAATCTCTAAAATATTTACCATTAAATTCACCTTGATACTCTTTATCATACTTTTTATAATATCTTATAAGTATAATTAATCCTACTACTAACCATATTGTTAATATAATATTTGAAATAATGGTCTTTCTTCTTTTTATCACTTCGTATTCTTTTCTTAATAGTTTTTCTTCTTCTTCTCTTTTTATTGCTTCTTCTCTATTTTTATTAGCTTCATCTGCCTTAATAGTTTCTTCTTCAATTATAGAATCTAATTTATCAACATTTGTTAACTTAGTAGTATTAACTAATTCTTTATCAAAAGTTACTCTAATATCTACTGCCGTATTAGAATAATAATCATCGACTGTAAAAGTTACATATTCTCTATTTTCATCTAAATCAATATTACCCCACAATGGTCCATGTGCCCACGCTCTTAAATCTTGTGACTTCCCTGGTAAATTGACTTTTATATTTATAATATCTAAACTTTCTCTAAACGTAGAATCAAGCATATTTAATTTTAACTCATTTATGTCATTATGTTTTACAATTACGTTTTTAAGTATGTACTCAATATAAAATGCTGTTTTCCTACTACTTGGATTATAAAGTCTAAATGTATCTAATCTACTGCCTACTTTATGAATATATTTTAAACTATCTCCATTTGAAGCACTAGTAAATTCTTCAAAACAATTTTCTATATCATTCAAAGGATTGTTTTTATTAGACTCACATACTTTAATTACTTCTAAAGAATCTGCACTATAAATTTTATTTTCATCAAAATATTTATAACCTACAGTAAGTTCAAATCCATTATACGTACCATCAATTGATATACTTTCTTTAATCCTTAAATCCCCATTTTCCAATATATCAATCTCTTGATACATACTACTTGCACTTACAAAAAATGGAAAACTAAGCAACAAAAATAATAATATTTTCTTCATATTTTTCCTCCATTTCAAGAAAAAAACTTACATGAGTAAGTTTTTAGAATGATACTTTTGGTGCAGTTTTTTCACCTTCAGCGATTTCAAAGTATTTCATTTCTTTAAAACCAAACATTGACGCAACTATATTTGAAGGAAACATCTCTATTTTATTCATATATGATAAAACACTATCATTATAGAATTGTCTAGCATATGCTATCTTCTCTTCACAATCTTTTAAATCAGCTTGTAAACTCAAGAAATTTTCATTTGCTTTTAATTCTGGATAAGATTCAGTTAAAACCATTAATCTACTTAATGCTTTATTCAAATCCCCACTAGCAGCCATTTCTTCTTCAGGTGTAGTTGCAGATTGGAACTTATTTCTAGCTTCAATAACTTCTTTTAAAGTTGAATTTTCATGTTTTGCATAACCCTTAACAGTTTCAACTAAATTAGGTATTAAATCAAATCTTCTCTTAAGTTGAACATCTACTTGAGCCCATTGATCTTTAGCTCTATTCCTTAATACAACTAAATTATTATATGTTGAAACTAAAAAGATTATTAAAACTACTACTGCAGCTATAATTATCCATCCCCATACTGACATATAATCATCCTCCTTATCATGTTCTCATTATAACATAATTTTTATTCTTTAAAAAGATTTATTTAAAACTTTTTAAATTAATATAATATATGCAAACATGGATCATTTATAATTTATCACTAAAATTAATTAAAAAAAGCAAAGAAACAAATAGAACATTCTACTTGTTTCTTAAAACGGCATTATATGTTTTTTCTACATTTTCTATTATTTTATTAAATGTACTTATTACTTCTTCATCAGTTAGTGTCTTAGTAACATCCTGGAACGTAATCTTAAATGCAATAGATTTTTTTCCTTCTTCAATATTATTAAATACATCAAACACATCTACATTCTCTACTATTCTTCCACCCTTACTTATAGTCGTCATTACATCTTTTGCGTTAATGCTATTATCAAATATAAATGCCATATCTTTTACTACTGATGGATATTTAGGTACATCTTTTGATTTTATACCTTTTATCTGAGTATCAAATAACTTATCTAAATTTACCTCTAGTACATATATATCTTTCTTATTTACATTTGGATGTGTTTTTCCAATATAACCAACTAATGTATTATCAATAAATATACAAGCACTCACTCCTGGATGAAATGATGTTGGAATATTTTCTTGAGATAGCCTATATCTTTTTATTAAACCTAGATAAGAAAGTAAATTTTCAAGCACACCTTTTAATGCATAAAAATCACTATTTATTACTTTATTATTCCATGTATTTTCAATATAATTTCCTGTCATTAAAATTGATAATTTATTTTCTTCTTTATAGCCATCTTCTATATAATATACTTTACTAGTTTCAAATATATTTACATCTTTTATATTTCTTGAAATATTATAATCTGCAACTTTTAATAAAGATGGTATTAAACTATATCTCATTATTGATTTATCCTCAGTAAGTGGCGAAGATACTTTTATATATTCGAATGGTTTATCTTTGAATAACTCTATTTCTTCTTTATTTACTAGAGAATATGTAATTACTTCATTTAAACCAAGTGAATATAATCTATTCTTTATATCTTTTATATACTTATTTTTAGAAAGATACTTACCTCTTTTTATAGGTACTATAGGTAAAGTTCCAACCATATTTTTATATCCATGAATTCTTCCTACTTCTTCAATTAAATCTTCTTTAATACTTATATCTAATCTTCTTGTAGGAACATATACTTTAAATAAGTTATCTTTTTCTTTATAAGTAAATCCAAGTCTTCTAAAAATATTACTAATTTCTTCTTTTGATACTTCCATACCTAACACTTTATTGATCTTATCTACAGTAATTTCTATTTCTTTATCGTCTAGATCCATATTATTAAAGCCAACTATACCACTTAATACTTCACCAGATGCATATAAAGATAGAAGGTATGCGGCTCTATTAAGTGCTTGTTCTGTGCCAGGTAATGTGTGAGACAATGGGAATACAAT
>CAZMXJ010000013.1:0-12304 GCA_964570235.1 uncultured Clostridium sp.
CCTCATAAATATTAAAGCCATAATACCAGCAGTAACTAGTGCGATTGGTATACCTTTAAAAGAACTTAGTATATCATTATTTTCAATTTTTTCTCTCAACGTTGAAAATAAGTATATTACAAGGATAAAGCCTAGACAACTACCTAATGAATTAATTATTGCTGTTATTAAATTATAGTCCATTCTAATATTAGTAAGTATTATACCAAATACTGCACAATTGGTAGTAATTAATGGAAGATATATTCCTAATGATTTATATAGATCTTTAAAATATTTTTTTACTATTAATTCTGTTATTTGAACAAAGCAAGCAATTACTAATATGAATGTTATAGTTTGTAAATATGTTGAGGATGTTGGAATAAGCACATATTTATTTATTAAATAAGTTATTATTGTAGAAATCAAGACTACAAATGTAACAGATATTCCCATACCTAAAGCATTCTTTTCTTTATTTGAACTTCCTAAAAAAGAACATATCCCTAAAAATTTAGTTAAAACAATGTTTTCTGCCATAAGTGCAGTAGTAAAAATAGTAAATAAACTCATTATTTCTCACCTCTTTTAACCGAATTAATAATTCCTATTAGTAGTCCAAGAAGTATAAATGCTCCACCACTATTTAGAAATAATTTATTAGGCAGAATATCATTATTAAATACATTAATTACCCATCTATAGCCTGTTAAATTAGATATATCATTCATTATAGTAATTGTTCCATTACCTAATAGTTCCCTTAATAATCCGAATATAGATATTGCTAATAAATAACCAATACCTGACTTAAACCCATCTTTAATACTATCTAGTACTTTATTTTTTGAAGCATATGCAAGAGCTCTTCCTAAAATTATGCAATTAACTACGATAAGAGGAAGATATATTCCAAATGAGTTATATAGGGGTTTACTATATTTATTTAAAAATATTTCGATTATAGTAACTAATGTAGAAATTATTATTATATATACTGGTATTCTAATTTCTTCATTTACAAATTTTCTAATTAATGAAACAATAGTATTTGATATTATGAGTATAATTAATACTACAAGCCCCATCATATAAGATTTTTCAAACGTGGTAGTGATTGCTAAAACAGAACAAAGCCCTAAAACTAATACAAATACTGGATTTTCCTTAAATAAATAATTAAATAATCTTTTCATAAAAACCTCCATATTAGATATATAGTTAAAGAACAAATAAAACCTATTATCGTTAATACAATTATTGATTTAATGTTACTTTTCATTCTTTAATTCCTCTTCTATTATTTTTTTAACTATATTTTTAATACCATTAGATGAAAATGTACTACCACTTACTGCATCTAAATTATCAATGTTGTTTTGATTTGCTATAACTTTATTTACATAATCATTTTTTTCAATTTCACTCCATTGAGTCTCACTACTACTATCAGTTATAACTATTGATTTTATTTCTCCATTTATAACTTCTACATTGGCTTTTATTACTCCCCATGCTTTAGAAGTAACATTATAGATTGTTCTATCAGATTCAGTATTGACTTTAACAATTGTTACTTTGTCATCAAGTTCACTAGTTGGTTTTTTATTTTTTGAATAATTTATATTATTACTTATATTAAATATTAATAAAGCAGTAACCAAAACAAATGTAATTACTATAATCCATATCTTTCTAAAATTATATTTGAAATATACACCAATTTTATCAAATAAAGGTACAAGCATATTCATAAATAAAATACTTGTCATTACACCTTCTGGATATGGTGTTAAAAATCTAAGTGCAATTGTAAGTATTCCTAAAGAAATACCATAAAATGTTTGACCAATAGGCGTTAAAGGACTGGTTACTGGATCAGTTGCCATAAATACCGCTCCAAATAAAAGGCCACCACTTAATATGTGAAATAGTGAATACCAAATTCCTGATTCAATATTATGTCCAATTATAATTGTCATAAAAAATGATATGCTTATGTATGCAACTGGTATTCTCCACTTTATTGTTTTTGTAATGGTTAGATATATAAAAGCTATTATTATTAGTAGTTTAGAAGTTTCACCTAATGATCCTGGTATTGTTCCACTAAAGAAATTCATAAGTGTACCAAAACTACCTACTATATTTTCATAAGTTCCATAATATCCTGTACTTGCGAGATTAGAAAGTGGCGTAGCGCCAGCTAGAGTATCTATTTCATATAGATTTAAAGAACTTCCTATTAATGATGAATAGGATGCTCCTATAATTAAATATCCAATAAGAGCCGGATTAAATATATTTTGACCAAAACCACCATAAAGCATTTTGCCAAGAACATTGGCACAAAAAGTACCAAAAATAACTAACCAAATTGGAACATTTGGTGGAAGTACTAATGCAAGTAATAAGCCTGGTATTATGGTAAATGATCTATTAATCTCAAATAAGCTTTCCCTACAATTCTTTTTGAGAACTAATCTAAAATATAAAAGTTCTGATAAGAATGATGTAAATATTGCAGAAATTATCATAAATACTGGATGTAATGCTTCTATAATAGTAGCTTCAGAATAATAATATACTAATACACTATTTTTAAATATAGCAAAACACACGATTGGCGCTAAGGCAATAAGAAATCTTGTCATTATCTTACTAGTTGTATCTTCACTTTTTATGTGTGGTCCATTTTCCTTTAAAAATTTCATTTTCCATTCACCTTCTTTTTAGCAATTTTAACAGCATCTCTAAGCCCTATTTTAGAAGGACAGATATAAGAACATGAACCACATTCAATACATTTTTCAGGATGCAATTTTTTTAATTTTTCATTATTTGAAATATTATTTAAAATAAATATTGGACATATATTAGCAGGACACACTTTAATGCATCTACCGCAACCCATGCAATCATTTATCTCATCTTCAGTATCTTTAATTATTGTAACAGAACCTAAACCTTTAGATATAATTACATTATCGTTAAGAAGACTTTTTCCCATCATTGGTCCACCAGCAATAAATTTTAAATCCATCCCTTGGTACTTTCCGATTTTCTTAATAATTGTGTTCATATTAGTACCAATTTTCGCTAATACATTAACAGGATCAGTAAAACCTTCTCCACTAATTGTTACAACTCTTTTAGTTATAGTTCTTTGAAATTTTAATGCCTCATAAATTGAATATACAGTAGCAACATTATTAACTACTACTCCAATCTCACTAGGATATTTATTATATTCTAAATTTAAAACACTTTTTACAATGTGTCTTTCCCATCCAGAAGGATACATATCTTTAACTGGATACATTACTATATTATCATAATTATTTATATATTCTAAGAATGCTTTTTTAACGATTTCATTATTATGTTTATATGCAATAAAACATTTTTTTATATTGTTAATTTTTATTATCGCATTTATACTTTCAAGAATAACCTCTGCATTTAATTTTACAAGCATTTCATCAGCTGTTATATATGGTTCACATTCAACAGCATTAACTATTAAAATATCCAATTTATTATTATATTTTAAGTATGTAGGAAAATCACTACCACCCATACCTGTCACAGCACAATTTTTAAGTAATTCTAAATATTCATCTTTTGTATAACTAGTTATATCTTTAACTAGTTTTTTTCTTAATACTCTTTCTTTTTTATCATTTTCTATAACGACACAGTCTACCATTTCACCATTTAAATATAAGCATTTTTTTATATCTATTACCGTACCACTTACAGTTGAAAGTATAGGAAATTCTAAATCTTTTCTTATTCCAATAATGCTTCCTATTTTTACTTTTCTACCTTTTTTTGTTAAACATTCACAAACTGTATTTCCATTCATTAAAGGAATATAAACCTTACTAGGTGCGCTTGCATCAACTACTTCTTCTGATAAAGACATTTCTTTTTTTCCATCTAATTTAATACCTCTTAACATACAGGCCTCCATATCATAATAATAATATCATTTTTTTTTATAAAAATAAAGATATATTACTATGTACTAACCAGCTTTTTTTCTTAACGCATCTTTTGCTGCATTTTGTTCAGCTTCTTTTTTTGTTTTACCAACTCCACTTCCATAAACTATATCTTCGACTATTACGTTTACTTCAAACTCTTTGTCATGTGAAGGTCCGCTTTCTCTAACTAATACATACTCTAAAGATTTCTTTTTTGTCTGAACTAATTCTTGCAATTTTGATTTATAGTCATTAAATATTTCCTCATTTTTATTTATAGATTTTATAACTGTATTTTCTACAAATTCTTTTGTTTTTTCCATTCCTTGGTCTAAATAAAGAGCTCCTATAAAAGCTTCAAATGCATCAGCCAAAATTGCTTTTTTGCTTCTTCCACCAGTGAGTTCTTCTCCTTTTCCTAATCTCAAATACTCATCAAAATGGGAATTCAACGAATACTCCGCCAACGCTTCTTCACAAACATGCGATGCTCTTACCTTTGTCATTTCACCTTCAACAAGATGCATATTCTTATATAAATATTCGCTTACGATAAAATCTAATATTTTATCTCCTAAAAACTCCAATCTTTCATAACTTTCAGCATCCTTATTTTCATTACTGTAAGAAGTGTGAGTAAATGCTGTATAAAATAAATTTATATCATTTGGTATTACATTTAATTCTTTTAATATTTTCATATTTATATTGAGCAACTTGCTCAACTTTCACCTCTTTTTCTATTCTTAATTTATTTTATTGTTTATTAGTAAACTAATATACTTTTAAATATATTATATCAAACTTTTATATTTTATTTTACAAAAATTACATTTTGTAATAAAATATAGTTGGTGGTAGCATGAAGTATTTACTTATTGGTCTTATAAAGATATATCAATTAATACCAGGGCCATGGCATAATATGTGCAGATATACGCCTACTTGTTCAAATTATTCTATTGAAGCTATCAAAAGGTTTGGTGCTTTTAAAGGAAGTATTATAAGTATTAAAAGAATTTTAAGATGTGCCCCATGGGGTGGTATTGGATATGATCCCGTACCAGAAAAGGAGATAAAATGAAGAAAAAATTAGTATTATGTATAGTAGTTATAGTTAGTGTAATAATGTTATCTGGTTGTAAAACCGATAGTATGGAAAATATAAGTATATATACTACATCTTATCCTATCAATTATATTACATATCAACTATATGGTAAAAGTAGTAATGTTAGTAGTATATATCCAAATGAAGTAATTGAACTATCTGATAAGTTAATTAAAGATTATAGTTCTGCTGATTTATTTGTGTATAATGGATTAAGTAATGAAAAAAATTATGCTGTTAAAATGTTAAATATTAATAAAAATCTTATGATAGTAGACGCTACTATGGGAATGGAATATGAAAGTGGTATTGAAGAATTATGGCTAAATCCATCTAACTTCTTAATGTTATGCTTAAATATTAAAAATGGCATGAAAGAATATATTGATAATTCTGTATTAAGAAAACAAATAGATTCGAATTATGAAAAATTAAAATTAGATATATCTGAACTTGATGCTGAAATAAAATTACTAGTAGAAAATGCAGATGATAATCATATATTAGTCTCTAATGATGTATTTAATTTTCTGGCAAAATATAATGTTGAAGTTTTATCAGTGGCAAATAATAATAATAATTTAACTAATGAAGTAATTTCTGAGGTTAAAAAACAAATTAATAATGAAAATATAAAATATATTATTATGTTTCCAAATGATGTATTAACTGATGAAGTTGAGGAACTTATTACTAAAAACAATATAGAAAAATTATATTTTGATCCACTTACTACACTTTCAGTCGATAATGAAAATTTGGGTAAAGATTATTTATCTATTATGAGTGAAAATTTAGATATTTTAAAACAAGAATTGTACATACAAAAATAAGCCATATTCCTATGACTTATTTTATTTAATTATATAGAAACTATTTCGCTTCAACAATTAATTTAATAGCAGTTCTTTCTTTACCAAATTACTATTTATCTATAACTTATATTGTACCATAGTTTTAATCTAATTCATCATTCTTTAATATTTCTCCAGCAATTGTTAAAATATCTTTCATATCAATTTTTGTCTTATCAGACAATACTATGATTTCTTCTATTGAATCCACCTTTTTAACATTACCTTTAATTGTAGTATAATAACCTCCATTTTTCTTTTTATCTTTAACAAAATAAGTAATTGTTACTTCAGGATTTGATTTAATATTTCTATCAATTATTTGCAATTTACTATTTATTAGATTTCTTAATCCTTCATCAATTTCAATTCTTTTATCTGTTAATCGTGCTGTTTCTTTTACTTGTTCTTCATAACCTGTTAGAGCTGAAAATGGAGCAAACTGTGTAGCTCTATTATAACTACTCATCCTAGGATGATTCTTAGGTTCATAATGAGGTAAATTTATAATATCTTCATAATTATCTTCTATCATCCTTTATGACCTCCAACTTGCGAATTTCTATCAATGGTTGTAGCTCCATCTTCAAGATTCATTCCTTTAAGAATTGCATTTTTACCATACTTATTTTTAATATTTAATAATACATGTTGTAATTTTAATTCATCTTCTTGTTGTAGTTTTTCTTCCTCATTTTCTAATAATTTTTCTTCACTATTTGAAAATAAATCTAACTGTTCATGAACAACTTCATTTTTTGCTTTACTTTCATCAACTAAATTACAAGCAGAAATATTTACTCTTCTAACTAATAAATCTTTATTAATTATTCTTTCAAATAATTCCATGCATTTTTTTGATAATACTTTAGTTGAAGAAGTTCTATAATCTAAATTAATTGTTCCATGTGAATGTTTTGGAACTTGTCTTCCGTAATTATCTATTGTAACTTTACCAAAATATTTTCTACTTATAGCAGGATTTGTTAAATTTTCTATATCATATCCAATTGTTAATACTAATTGATTCGTAACAAAATGTTTTTCTACTAATTCAAGAGATAATAATTCAATCATTTCTCTTACAATAAGTTTTGTTTTAGTGTAATTATAAGGGCAATGTAACACTTGACCTGAAGATATACTATTTCTCTTTGGCTTATATGCTCTTACTTCTTCAATAGTAGTTGGTTCATAACCCCATGCATGATCAATTAATAGTTCTGCATTTACACCAAATAATTTATATAGTAAATTCTCATTTTGAAGTGAACATCTTGCTACATCTCCCATTGTAAACATTCTATTTTGTTCTAGTTTATTAGCAATACCTTTTCCTACTCTCCAAAAATCAGTAAGTGGTTTATGATTCCATAATAGTTTACGATAACTCATCTCATCTATTTCAGCAATTCTTACACCAATTTCATCAGGTTCTGAATGTTTAGCAACAATATCCATACATATTTTAGCCAAATACATATTAGTTCCAATCCCAGCAGTCGCTGTTATTCCAGTTGTATAATAAACATCCTGTATCATTTTTGTAACTAATTCTTTTGGTGTCATATTATAAAAATGTAAGTAATTTGTAATATCGCAAAATACTTCATCTATTGAATATACATATATATCTTCTGGAGCTAAATATTTAAGGTAAATATTATATATAGATGTACTATACTTCATATATTTTTTCATTTGTGGTGGTGCAATAATATAATCCAATTCTAAAGATTTATCTTTTTTTAATTCACTATCCAAAAAAGATTTATTTGAAAACTTTTTATAATTATTTTCTTTCCTTCTTTTATAGTTTACTTCTTTAACTTTTTGAACCACTTCAAATAGCCTTGCTCTTCCACCTACACCATATTGTTTCAATGATGGAGTGACAGCCAAACACACTGTTTTTTCTGTCCGTGATTCATCTGCTACAACTAAATTTGTATTTAAAGGATCTAATCCCCTTTCAACACATTCTACAGAGGCATAAAAACTCTTTAAATCAATACAAATATATACTTTATTCATTTTTAATACCTCCTAAATATCTCTTATTAATTATATCAAACATTTGTTCTTTTATCAATCAAACAATAATTTATTATATAAAAAAAAGCAAATCTTAAAGATTTACTTCTTAAACTTTTATAGTACCAAATTGCTATTTTCTATCAACCATATTGTACCAAATATTTAACGAAAAGTAATATGTTTTAACTATAATTAAGTTTTTATACTTTTAATATTGAAAAATAAAAAGTATTAGTTTATATATTCTTTAATCAAAAAGGACATATAACTAACACATTTATTATTTTATCAAATTCATAATTTAGAAAGTTATTTAGCTTCAACAATTAGTTTAATTGCTGTTCTTTCTTCACCATCTATTACTATATCTGAAAATGCTGGTATACATATCAAATTTTTACCACTAGGTGCTACAAAACCTCTTGCAATAGCTATACCCTTAATTGCTTGATTTAATGCACCTGCGCCTATTGCCTGCACCTCTACACTACTCTTTTCTCTAAGCACATTTGCTAGTGCTCCAGCTACTTTATTTGCATCTGATTTAGATGACACTTTTAATGTTTCCATAATTATTTCCTCTCTTTCTATATACTTAAATATATTAAGAAATAAATAATTTAGAACTGATTTTTTTAATTTAATTATTTATTCTATATGCTTTAAGTAAATTTTGATATAAAGAGAGTACTGTGGTTTGACCAACACCTCCTGGTACTGGTGTTATATAACTACATTTATCTTTTACACTTTCAAAATCTACATCACCGCATAATTTACCATTATCTCTATTTATCCCTACATCAATTACAATGCAATCTTCTTTTATCATACTTTCATCTATAATATTTTTCTTACCAACTGCTACTACTAATATGTCAGCCATTCTAGTAATGTTTTTTAAATCATGTGTATAACTATGACAAATACTCACTGTCGCGTTATTATTAAGCATAAGACTCATAAGAGGCCTTCCTACTAGTTCACTTCTTCCTACTATGACTACATGTTTACCACTAATATCTATATTATAATATTTAAGCATTTCCAATATTCCTTTTGGAGTACATGGTATAAATGAATCTTTATTATGGAATAAGAGTCCTGCATTTATATCAGTAAGACCATCTATATCTTTATTATGTATAATTCTATTTTGAATTACACTTGAATTTAAATGTTTAGGAATAGGCATTTGTACTAAAATACCATCTATATTTTTGTCATTATTTAATTCATCTATCTTTTTTAAAATATCTTCTTCACTAGTATTTTCATCAAATTTAATATGATTAAAAATGCATCCTAACTCTTTCCCAAAATTTTCTTTACTTTTTACATAAACATTAGAAGCACTATCATTGCCTACTTGTATAACCGCTATACCAGGGCGTCTTTCTAGTGAAGATATTTCTTTTTTTAATTCAACAAATTTTTCCTCTTTTATTCTTTTTCCATCTAATAATATCATTAATTACCTCTTAAAACTTTTTCTAATTTTTCTTTTAAATCATATACTTCTTTACATCCCATAAATACTATTACAGAGTCTTTATGAGAAAGAAGTGGTTCTATACATTTAGTATCATTTATATCAATTAATGATTTTATACTGCCTACTTTCAAATGTTCACCATTATTAAGTCTATCTACTATAAGCATTGGGCTTACACCCTCATACTCTTCCTTAGTTTCTCTATCGCTAAATATATCAGTTACATATGCTTTATCAGCTACATTTAAAGCATCTGCATATTCTTTATAAAACCTCTGTGTTCTAGAAAAAGTATTTTCTAAAAATACAGCGACTAATTCTTTATCTGGATATTTTTGTCTAACTGCTTCAAGAGTCACTTTTATTTCAGTTGGGTGATGAGCATAATCATCAATTGTAATAACACTACCTATAACATTTTCTTTAAACCTTCTTTTTGCGCCTTTAAATGACTTAATACTATCATTAACTTCATCCATATTAAGACCTTCTAAATAACAAAATGCAATTACTGCAAGAGCATTTAAAACCATATGTTTACCATATAAAGGTAAATCAAAATGTCCCATAAACTCTTCATTATGATATACATCAAAAGAACTACCATCTTGAGTTAAAGAAACGTTCTTACAAGTCCACTCATTATTATCTTTAAAACCATAGTATATTAACTTTTTATCTGTATTTAAACTTCTAACATTTAAGTCATCTCCACAAGCAATAACACTACCATCACATTGTCTTAAAAACTCCTCATATGCATTTTTCATATCATCTAAATCTTTATAATAATCAACATGATCAAGCTCTATATTAGTAAGAATTATATGTTTTGGATAGTAATTTAAAAAGTGCCTTTTAAACTCACATGCTTCTAAAAAGAAATATTTATTTGTACTCATT
This sequence comes from uncultured Clostridium sp., assembly GCA_964570235.1. GTDB lineage: Bacteria > Bacillota_I > Bacilli_A > RF39 > UBA660 > CAG-1193. The sequence continues at coordinate 10,372 of CAZMXJ010000013.1, forward strand.
GCGTGCCCTGTTCCATCACCAATCAAATAGTTTGCACCAACTATATCATCAAATACATGTCCTAATAATGCAGTTGTAGTTGTTTTACCATGACAACCACAAATAGCTATACTATAAAACTCATTAACTAAATCATGTAATAATTCAAAATAAGTGTACCTTTTAGTTCCTAATTCAATTGCTTTTTTTACCTCAATATTACTTTCATCAAAAGCATTACCAACAACAACTATCATATCCTCAGTAATATTATTCTCATCAAAAGGCATGATCTTTATATTTTTTTCTATTAGTGCATCTTCTGTGAAAAGATGATGAGTAACATCTGAACCTTGTACCTCATTACCTAAATCATGCATAACTTGCGCAAGTGCACTCATTCCAGAACCTTTTATTCCTATAAAATGATATTTCATAAATTCACTTCCCATTTAATTATATTATTAATTATTCCTAAATAATTATATCATTAATTTACTGATAACAATATATTAAAATAATATTTTTCTATCTTAATTCTTTGCTATCTATAATTTTAGAAACTTCTTCTTCTAATAAATTAGGATTATCAAATATATATTGAAGCATTTTTACAGACTTTGCAAAGTAATATCCATCTGCTACTCTTTCATCAAAATTTATTCCAAATTCACATATTTTTCTCATTTCTTTTTTTCCATTTATAATTATTTCTTCATCAACTATTTCACCCATAGTAGTTAGCGAAGAACATGTTCCAAAATTTGCAATATTGTGATAAATTGCACCACATTTTATAGAACCTAAATTAGAAACAATCATACTACTATAATATAGATTATCTTTTACTAACGCTTTAGGAAGAATACCATTTCTATCACACCACTTAAATATTCCTACAAGTGGTACTCTTATAATATTAGGCATATGTCCCAATACATCAATAGCGTTATTGGCACCTTCTTTTTTTGCGGTTTTGCTTCTAAATGATTCAACCTTCTCTTTTATTTTTTTACCAATAGTATTAATATTATCATTTTTATCTACATTTATCATAATCATTACTTCTTCACTCTTATCATTAAATGACAACTTAGCTACAAAACTTATTATGACATCGTTATGTTCATATACATGTCTATTTGCAATAAACCTATTTAATTTAGGCCTATTATAAAGTGTTTTTGCAATTGCTGTTACAAAAGCATGAAAATATGTAATATCTTCATTTTTTTTCTTTTTTTCAATATAACTAACTAATTTTGTTAAATCCATCTTTTGATTTATAAATACATCACTATCACATCTATCGGGTTTTAAATCCAATAAAATTTGTGATAACCCATCAATATTCTTAATTCTTCTTGCATCTTTTCTCATATACTACCTCGCTTACTATATACATTTTAACATTTTATTATATGTTTTGAAAAGTGATATATGTTTTTATAAGAAAAAAAGAATATTTCTATTTTACTACAATTTAATAATTTCTTCCCATGCTAATTCTTTTTTTCCAAAGTGTCCATAATTAGTAGTCTTTCTATATATTGGAGTCCTTAAATTTAATCTGTTAATTATTCCTTGTGGAGTTAAATCAAAATTATTTTCTATTTTTTTAATAATCTCATCTTCACTTATAGTATTTGTTCCATATGTATCTACATAAATAGATATTGGATTTTTAATACCAATTGCGTATGACAATTGAATTTCGCACCTTTTAGCATATCCATTTGCAACAATATTTTTAGCAATAAACCTAGCCATATATGTAGCACTTCTATCAACCTTAGTTGGATCTTTTCCAGAAAATGCGCCACCACCATGAGGAGCATATCCACCATATGTATCTACTATTATCTTTCTTCCTGTAACTCCACTATCTCCTAATGGGCCACCTATTACAAATCTTCCAGTTGGATTTATATAATATTTAGTATTTTTATCTAAT
>CAZMXJ010000014.1:0-9910 GCA_964570235.1 uncultured Clostridium sp.
CTTTGCTTGCTGATATGAATCATATCCGCCTTTAACAACTCCTATCATATCGCCTTTTTTTGCGGAATTATAACCTTTAGAAAATCCTTTCCATCCGCCAGACAATGTTCCCTTTAAAACATTATGTCCAGTTTTGTTTGCAACATAACCTCCAGATATAGCTCCAACAGCAGCCGTAGTAACTCCACCTAAAATTCCTCTAAACATATCACTTACAAATTTAGTATCACTGTCTTTAGAAATGGATGTTCCAAATAAATTATCAATAAATTTAGGTGCTGTCTTTATAAATGCAATTACAGCTAAAATATAAATCAAATTAGTAAATATTCCGTTCCCTAAATCAAGATCTGAAAGTGCAAGTGTTCTTAGCAATATCGAAGCAAAAGCAAATATAAATACTCTTACAAATAGAGAAATATATGTTTTTACTGTTTCGTTAAGCCATTTACTAAATATTCCTTTTTTACTAGAAGAAGGATCTATATATGACATTATTGCAATTGGTGATAATAGTTCTAATGCAAAAAATTTAATGGAACGATATGCAACATCAATCATCATTTTTATAAATGTCCATAATACATATACTCCTACAATGGTAGATAATATGTATATATACGATAATTGATAATAAGTACCTGCATCAAATATATTTAAAATATTATTAAATATATCTACCCTTCCAATTACATCAGCAATAACAGGTATTCCAACTACACTATTTAGTACTGCATGCAACTTAACTACAGGCCATACCGCGTTAAATTCTGTCGCAGATGGGTTATTGAACACTGAATCATAGGCAGCTTGGGTTACAGAGTTTGTATCAAACGGTGCAAAAAATACGCCCCATACTGATAACGCAAGTTCATTTCCTAAGCTATAGTTCTTGTTCCCATCCGCAAAATCATCTCCAAGAACTACCTTTTCTATCCAATGTTCTGTCATAGCCTTTGTCTGAATCTCTTTGGCATACTGAAATATTTTTGGTACCACGACAATTAAAATTAGGCATATCATAATATTCATTACTACTTTTTTAGCACCCTTTTCCTTGTCATCAATTGTTGATGGATCAACTAGCATCGTGATTAAGGAAAATGCGACCCTGAAAAACATAAATATTGCAATAAACGAGTAAATTGTAGTAGTCATTCTATTTACTAAATTAGTTAAAACAGATTGGTCTCTAAACAATAATGAAATATCATATAGTGAAAATATCATACTATAAACAAACGGAATCAAACTATAAATAACTACATCTAAGTAGAACGATAAATTTCTGAATACATCTGAAATCAAAGATACCTGCGTTCCCAATGCATACATGTTCATAAAAATCATTATGTTCACTTCCTTTTTTATACACAACGGATAATAAAATCTACATTTTTATTCTATCATAAAAATTTATTTAAATAAATACATAAAATAAAAAAATGCAATAAATGCATTTTTACCTTCCTATTAAACTGGATTAATAGGATCAATCTTTGCGTTTGTACTAGCTGCGCGCCAACAAGTTTTCCACTCGTCGCCACCAACCCATCCAGTTACAACCGAAACGATTAAAATTAGTAGGAACACAGCAACTGCGGCAACAACTCTTTTAATAAGAGCACCTGTAGCAGATTTAATTTCCTTTTCATCTCCAGCCATTACTGCTTTACCTAAATCTAAAGTACCAAATATAAGTAAAGCTATTGGTATAGCAATTTGCATAATTGTCAAAATCTTTTTAGCTATTCCAATAAGACTCAATAAATCGTTATTAGTGCACATAAAATTCCTCCTTCAACATAATTTGATTTTAATATATATGAATTTATTTGTCAACTTTTATGCTTAAAAAAGTCAAATAATCTATCTCCTGTAGAATTTGTTTGTTGTTCTTCTCTCTGTTTAAGAAATCCTAACCTAACCAAAAAATTATCCATAGCTATACTATCATTACGATCATTAATAGGTGGTATATTATAAAATGTCTTTATACCCGATTCCATTTCAAATTCACCTATATCTTTGGGAGTTAATAAACTCTTGTTTAAAACAACTTTTTTACCTTCCATTTTTGATAAAATATCCCTATTAGTAGTAATCAATTTATTTAATTTTATTATTGATGGTTCAAGTAAATATATAATATCACTGCAAGCTTTTTCCTGACCCGAATTATTCAAATCAACAAGTATAATATCCACACTACTATTAAGACGCAACAATTCCTTCCCAAAGTCCTGGCTTGTACAAGAAATCATCCCCTTATCATTATAAAATGCAAAATCACGCTTATCAACTTCAATAGCAACAACCTTATAATTTTTTTGTAAATGCTTCTTTAACATAAAAATGAAAGAGGTACTTCCTGCATGTTCAGTTAAATTTTTGACTCCTAAAACTTTTGTCCCACGTATAGCAGTTTTTATCATACCAGGTGCTTGATCATTTATATTTTGTAATGAAGCCACATCCTTATATGAATTTGGATGTGTTAATAAATATAGTACACCATCCCTATTTTGCGTAAAATTGTAAATTCCCATTGAAATAAGTCCTGATACATATTCTGATGATGTCGTTAGCGAAGAACCATCAAGTAGCAAAATTAATTTGTTCGAATCAAGATTTATTGATAAATTTTGTATATTTTTTAAATCAGCGTAATTCTTAATGGCAGTTATATCTAATATCATCTTCTCATAAAAGAAATTTTCAAACATTGAAATAATGTCTTCTGAAGAAAATACACCACGTATTTTCTTTATAACATCAATGTTTAAAGAAGATAACATTTCATCTGCCTCATTCGAAATAATAACATTCACATAAACACCTCCTCTACCAATTGTATATAATTTTTGTTTCGCCTGAGACCGGGAAGTTAGTAACCCTACCTATAATTGGAAAATCAAAAGAAACATACGTAGTTACTCTATAATATTTTCCCCTATCAGATGTAAGTTCCTTAATACAATATCCATTGTCACAAGTGTCATCAATGCTAACATTACCCACAGAAGCTCTATAATAACCTACATTTGCAATATATTCCTCAATATGTGTTTTGGCTAAATCATAGCCTTCATACTCCTCAATTAAATTAATTATTTGATTTTTAACACGAAAGGTGATTGAATAGTTAATGGCTATTGCTAAAAAACATACATAAATTACTATAAAAAACATAACTAATTTTATTAATAATGCTCCTCCAATTGCCTCTCTCATTCTTTCACCTTCCTACACTAAAATAATTCAGTTTCTACATAATCTGTAAAATTATAATTAAGCGCATTATAAGTCACTTCTAACTCTGTATCGTTTGTGTCATCCCATGTGTTTGTAATTTTATCTCTAATTTGTGGCCATAATACAGTTGCAAATAAAGCTAATAAAGCTCCTAAAGCAACAACTGTAATAAGTGTCAAATTTAACTCACCTGTAGCTGCTTTCACTTATATCCCTCCTTTACTATAATTTGATTATAAAACATAATTAAATTTATTGCAATTTACATTTACACTTATTTACTAAAATTGTTGTAACATAGCAAATAAAAGTAAAATCATAACTCCACCACCAACAACCCCCAACATAATCATTGTCTTATTTTCCATCTTTTGAAGTCTTTCTTTATATCTAGTTTCCCTAGCCTTATTTTGTAATGCTGAAACACTTTTGGAAAACATAACTAACTGTTCATGCTTATTCTCCTGAGAACCTAGACCTAATCTATACAATAATCTCATCATTCTCATTGAATCATTGACAGGATATTCCTTTGCAAAATCCATATATGGTTCTACCGTTGAATCACCATCATTTATCCTAGAAACCAATTTTCTAAGTCCACTTCTAAATATTTCTGGTGATGTGTCAATACTCTTTGCGAGTGCAACTGGTATAGTGTAGTGTTGGGCTAATACTTCTAAATTTTTTAAAAAGTATGGTAATTGTAGATTTATCTCATGCAAATGAACTCTATAATAATTCTTTAAAGAACTATACCCAGACTTAAATATGAAAAATCCAATAAGAAACGCAAACAAAATATTTATAAAAGATAATTGCGTTATGAATAAAAATAGCAAAATTACAACTACATAAAAAGCATTTTTTATTCTTTTATCAAATAAAATATCAGGGTCTACATCTTCTCCATACTTGCTTCTGACTAAGAAGTCATAATCACTTTCTTTAAATCTTCTTAACCAATTTCCATTATCACGTATAAATTTTCCAGTATCAACTCTTCTATTCTTTTGAAGAATATATAGCAAAATGATACCTACTAATAGTATTTCCATTATTCAGCCCCCACATTCTCGTTATAATATTTTTCTCCACTTAATAAGAAATAAGTATTAATAATCAAAATAAAATGCAAAAGAATTTGAACAAGAATATCATCTAGCAATTTCAGATATGCATCATTACCTATTAAATATTGAATTAACATTACCAATAAGTAAAGCAAAACACCATATTGTATAAACGATTTATGGAATGTTGATCTATCTATTCTATCTTTATATACACCTTCAACCAGCATATCTATATCAGTCAACATTGCATCTAATGTATCTTGTGCATCGAGTGCTCCTTCCATCGTAACTTGTAGGAATAATTGGTGCATATTTCTTACAATGTGATAATCATATCTTTTATTCATAAATTCAATAGATTCTATTATTGACCCATTTTCATAAGACATGTCAATCATAGTTTTTACATCACTGGAGACAGGATCTTCAAGTACGCCAGAAGCATATACACCTTCTAGCGCTTTAACAAATGATTGAGTTACAGCAAATTCCATAATCGTATTTGTAGTATACACTTGTACTTGTTCAAATATAAATTCACTATAAATTCTTTTACATCTCAAATAAGATAAATAAGGAACGGCAAAAATTGCCAATACTGCATAAATAATGCTAATAATAATACTATAAAAATATAAGTATGAAACTATAAATGCACCCAGAGCAAACAACACAACCTGAATTGTATACTGTGTTGCTGAATATTCCATCCCAAGTTCCTTGACCTTATCCCTTGTCTTCTTGAATGAGTATGGAGCAAATTTATCATATGCGTCTCCTACCTTATCAACTATAAATTTATAAGTAATTGAACCTACATTTTTACGATATATAATGATGAAAGCTACTATTATAATTATTAATAAAAATTCCATATATACACCTCTTCCTATATATCTAATATTTCAGATGAAACATTATTTGAACCCAAAGTAATATTATTACTTGCGTTAGAAGTTGCTGGAGTCTTAGTTTGTTCTATCTCATCATCATAATTTTTAACAATGATATCATTAGGAATGATTACTCCTTGTGCAGTTAAATAATCAAGTAGATATTTTGTAGGATTACTCATATAAACTTGACCACCCGGAGTTTTTCTATATATTATATTGCTTTTTGCATTGTTTTCTTCGTCGACATAAAATTCACAAACCTCAGCAACTTCACGCACAAATTTTTGGGTATCTTTGCTTTGATAACCTCTAATATGAACCCCAATCTGAACATATCTATATATAGACTTTAAAAATTGGTCAATATCAAGATTTGTTTCAAGTAAACTATACATACGGCTTGGAATCGATTCTGCCTTATCAGCATGAATTGTTGACATTATGTAATGTCCTGAAGATATCGCATTACGAATTGACATAACAGCCTCAGCACTACGAACCTCTGATAATAAAATCCACTTAGGATTTTGTCTCATACAAGTAACCAAAACATCTGTATATGTAGCTATATTATTTGTTTTCATTGCAACTATATCTCTATGTGGAAATATTTTATCCAAGTGAAGTTCTAGTGTATCCTCAACTGTTATTAATTTTTCATTTTCTTTAGTATGAGAGGCTAAGTACTTTAGGAATTCTGTCTTACCACTACCTGTTTCCCCACTAATTATTATATTGCAATGTCCTTCAACACATTTTAAAAGAAAATCATGTACTGTTTCAGTAATATACTTTTCTTCTAATATTTTTTCCTTTTTTAATCTTATCTTGGCTGGAGTTTTTCTCATTAATAATGCTATCCCATTTTTTGCAATAGAATCATGCACAAAATTAAGACGCAACTCGGCACTTTCAGCATCAAGAAATGGGCGTGCCATATTAAATGTTTTACCCATCATATTAGCACACTGAAATGCCAGCTTTTCAACGATTGGGTTTGTTACGTCTTGAACTTCAGCCTTATAAATGCCTTTAGACAATGACTTTAACCATAGTTGACCATTATTACTATATGAAACGTCAGTTATATCATCGTCATCTAAATACTTCTTCAGTGGCCCAAAGTCAAGGTTGCTAAACATAGTATCCATAACAACGTCCCCCTTTTCTTACTGTTCTACAGAAGGATCTGTAATTGATGGAATTTCATCTTCCGGAATTAATCCAACATTTAGTTCGATAAAAGTTTTTAGCGCTGTACTAGTTATTCTAAGTGCTCCAGGTTCTGAACTATATGACTCTGTTGTTGGAACTGGTATCAATTCAGCTGATACTGATTTAACGTTAGATAAGTAAGTAACCTGTCTCAACAATATATGAACATTTTCAGGAACAGCAAAAATAATTGTTGAAGGTGTTCTTTCTTCATCACTGTTTTCAAACACATGCCTACCATTCTTATCCTTGACAGCTAGAACTTTAACATTTTCAATTAACTTTCCAACCATAGGCTTACCATCTGCATCTAAGACCTTAAGATAAATGTCTATATAATTATTTGGAAATATGGAATTACCATAAGTTGTACTAGTGTTAACACTTAAATTAAATGGAGTATAACCATCTGGTATTTGAACAAATGCAGAATCAGGAAGTTTGTCAGCTGTTATAACTGTAGAAGTATAAAATAAACTTCCTTCCGGTATTATTGTATTATAATTTGACCATTTGCCAACAACATTCTGAATGTTTTTTATAGTACTAGAACTAATCATCCCTGGTAAAACTTCAATATATCCTACCATGTCTTCAGTAATTTTTGTCCTAGGCTGTATAGTGACTTTCGCATAAGGAACTTTTACCGGAGTTATAGCTTTATTAATTCTCCAGTTATATCCAAAATATAATATTGCAATAATTAAAGCTACTCCTATAAACGTTACAGTATTTTTATTTTGTAAAAATTTTTTTAACTTAAATCCAAAATTACCCATTTTTATCTCTCCTTTACCTATTATATATATTATTATAACACAAAAATAGATATAGTAAATATTTAAAAAAATAAAAAGTGTAGAATTATAACTAATCTACACTCATATTTTACATAAAGTCACTTAATAGGATAAATATCTTCATCATACAAACCTGCAAAACTAATACTTGTTTTATCAGTAAAGCAAATGTTAAACTTATATCCATCATATTCTATTTTTGAAATTGTTTTCCCATATTCATATACTTCACTATCTTTTTTAATATATATAATCTTATTATCTTCAGTTACTATTATTAATTTGCACCTTTTTCACTAAATTATATCAAATTTATTAATGTATTACTCTACAAACATGTTTATACAGTAATAATCACTACAATATGCATTTAATTTAACTTCATAATTATCTTCAAAAGTTACAATTAATTCATCTTTCTCATAAGGCAATGTTGCTTTAAAATCCATTTTTGTTACTTTTTTACTAAATTCATATACATTCATAAATTCAAAGTCCATATATAGAAATTTATTATCTTCAGTTATTATAATTGGAATCCTATTCTTAACAAAATTATTAGCATCCACAACCCAAAATATATTTTTTATTTTATAATAATTTCCATCTTTATCTTCAAGCATATTTCCATATACATTTGACATAGTTTTATCTCCATGTACATATATAGTATTAAATAGAGAAACTATATCTTCATTATACCTAGTAGCACTATTAAAATCATATATTTTACCGTTTTCAGCTAATACAAACATAGTATTTCCAGGTTTAAACTTATCACTTTTAAATTCAATCTCAACAAAATTTGTTAACTTTAAATTTACTGTATATTGATTAACAACGGCCTTAGTAATATCATTTTCAGTTAATTCCATAATACTTAACATTCCATCTTCAGTTAACAAATATACATATACACCTTCATATTGATAATCCTTTACATATAGTGTTTTGTATTTGTCACTAGATACATTGTATACAGAATTATCACCTTCATTTGTTATATACAATTTTTTATCTGCACCTATATAAATTTTACCATTTATACTTCCTTTATCATTAGAAAAACTGTAATCTTTGTATAATACATTTTCTGTAATTATATTATCTGCATACTTATCCTTATCTAAAATCTCACTTTGAATAACATCCCTCTTTTTATTCTTTATCTCTGTATATTCAAAATAATGACTATTGTTACCACGATTATCATAATACTTATATTTATATATGGTTAATCCTATAACAAATATAATTAGAATTATTAGAATTATTATAATTACTTTAATCTTTTTCAATATTCAAATTCCTCCATTCTTACCAAATTCAAAGTAAAAATTCTATTTTTCAGATTAATAAGGCAATACTATAGTTTTAGCATTATGAACTAAGATTTCTTCTTTAGTTACATAATAATTATGATTGTCTTCAACTTCTAAATTATAAAAGTCATCAATAACCGTTTTATAGTTAATTTTGCTTATTTTATAATACATACCTGATGAATCCATAACTAAGTCCCCAACATTCAAATCTTCCGCAGCTATCCAATCGTATCCGGTAATAGTTTTAACGTAAAACCTATGTAATCTAGTTGCACTCAACACTTTATTATTTATGCTTAGAAAATAAAGTACATCAGCTGTATTTTTATGTATATATACTTTAGTTACAGTTTTATATTCATTTATTTTCTTTACTTCATTATAAGATAAAACCTTATCTCCTACATTTATATCAGAAATATTCTTATAACCGTCAGACGTTACTACTTGCGTATCTCCTTTAAAGCATGCTCCGTTATGAGGGTTACCACCAGGGCGGCCACCATTTCCGCCACCAGATCCGCCACCAGAACCCGGTTTGTCAGTTTTATTCGGATCATATCCACAGAACGTTGAATTTGTTTCCTTTTCTCTAACTAGACAGCAACCTTCCCACCAGCTACCATATTTAGTTTCATGCCATGTACATTCTGGTTCCCAATAGTATTCATACAGAGTATATTTGTTCGAAGCGTTTTTGCCACAATAATCTTCCTTACATTCGCAGCCACATCCACTTTCTTGACCTCCAGTAGAAGGTTGAGAAGGTCTACCTTTAATTGTAACTGTACAACTGCCTGTTTTACCATTTGGTGCTATAACTGTTACTGTTGTTGATTTATTCGAATATGTATCATTTTTACCCGTAATTACACCAGTAGTTTCATCAATATCTAAATAAGTACTATCATTAACTTTATATTTAAAATCTATTTTAGTTGCATTAATAGGTTCATATGTAGTAACAATCTTACTTATTTCAGTTGGATTTATAGTTATATCTTTGCAACCTACACTATCTACATTACCATCAAATACTTCTATTTTACATGTTGATGTTTGGTTTTCTGTAGTCACTACGTTTACGTAAGATGTACCTACATTCTTTGCTGTTATTATTGCTTTTGATAAACAATTCGTTGATTGACTATTTAATATACAATCATTTATCGCATTTTTTATTGGATCTGATGACTTATTATATGCTATTCCTAATACATTCTCATCTGTTACTGTCCAATCTAAATATCTATTTATACTATTTACTGGTGTATATTTTGGATGCATGGTAAATTTTATACCTATTGGTATTCTTATTCCTCCTGATGGACACAATTTATATT
>CAZMXJ010000015.1:0-9872 GCA_964570235.1 uncultured Clostridium sp.
ACTACTTCAGTAACATATACTTTCTTTCCATCTTGTCCATCATAGTTTCTAGTTTGTATTCTACCTTCAACAGCAATTAAACTTCCTTTAGCAAGATATTTTTTAGCAGTTTCAGCTTGTTTTCTCCACATTACTATATTTATGAAATCAGCTTCTCTTTCCCCATTTTGATTTTGAAAAGGCCTATTTACTGCTAATGAAAATGATGCAGTAGGAATATTGCTTTGAGTATATCTAAGTTCAGGATCTCTTGTTAAACGTCCTATTAAAAAAACTTTGTTCATAAATTACCTCTTTCTTATAATCTAATTATCATATGACGAATTATATCTTCACTTAGATTTGCAAGACGATTGAATTCTTTTTCAGCCTTATCATCATTAGAACTAATTTCATATAAATAGTAATAACCACTCTTATATTTGTTTATTTCATAAGCTAGTTCTCTTTGACCCATTTCCTTATTAGATTCAATCTTAGCACCATTCTTAGTTAAAACTTCTTCAAAACTCTTAACTACTGCCTTAAGATCTCCTTCTTCTAAATTAGGTCTTACGATAAACATTATTTCGTATTTCATTTTATACCCTCCTTTCGGTCTATTCGGCTTTTCACTTTTAAGAAAAGCAAGGAGTAATTCAATTACTCGTGTGTATTATACAATAAATATATTATTTATTCAATGATTTTTTACACTCATTCTATCCTTTTTACTAATTTTAGTGTCACATCGTCTATTTGTTTTTGCTTTTTAAGAATTTGAATCATAAAAGTATAGTATCTTATTATAAGATCTTTGGCATCTTCTACACTATTTAAATTCATTTTTTCACTATTTGTTTCTAATAAGCTTAACTTATGCATTATATCTACAATTTTTTTATTACTTTCATAAGGATAAATTTTCTTAGCAACATCATAAAGTATTTTCACATGATTACTGTCAATTACTCGTGATGAAATTAGATTAACATCAAATCTATCGCTGTATGGTTTATTAAATATTAAATTAAACTCTTCTGTTTCTACTGACAATTTTATTTTAGGAAATATCGATACTTGTTCTTCTCTTAAAATTTGCTCTAACTCTTTATATTTATTAGTAACTCCACAATGCACACATTCGATTACATTATAATCATACACATAATCTGTTGAATCAAAACCACCACAATTATTCCAACCACCTTCTTTTAACAATACAAACTCATGATTACATCCTCTAATTTGTTTTTTTCTTTCTTCTCTAAATTGTGCTTCCTCTCTATTAAAACTACTTCTATATAGGTATTGAAAGTAATCATTACAGTTATATTTTAACATAAATTCCCCCATTTCAATTTTTCCATAGTATCATTCAGAATAAGAAATAATAATCTCCTTACAAATTAATTATAACATGTGTTTTCTTACCTTTTACTCTATTATTTGTAGAGATTAAACTAATAAAAAAGATACAAAAACTGTATCTATTTAATTACTTTAACTTTCTTTGGCTTTGTTAAACTATAATCAAAAATATCTAGAAGTGAATATACTATCATAAATACACCAATTATTCTTATTATAGTTTCAGCACCTTTAAATGGATTAAATATTAATATTAAACCAAGTATTAATGTAATTATATTTACTACAAGAGGTTTAATATATTCTTTGGAATTTGTCTTTTTTAATGCTACTACGAGTTGTAATTTAAATGCACTTTTTACTATTATCCATACCCCTAATATAAATGGTATTATTCCTGCGATGACATATGGATTTGATATAAATACTAGTCCTAATATTGCAATTAATATTCCATATACTAATTCTATTTCTTGAGATTTACATTTGACACTATTTACTATACTTAATACCCCTAATGCAAGTATAATAAATCCAAATAATCTAATTATTGTAGTTACTATACCACCTGGTACGATAAGTAATAATATGCCTAAAACTAATAATACTATTGATGAAGCTAAATCATATTTTTTCATACATTAAATCTGAAATGACAAATGTCTCCATCTTGCATTTCATACTCCTTTCCTTCAAGTCTCATTTTCCCAGCTTCTTTTACTTTAGTCTCACTACCACATTCTATTAAATCATTGTAGCTCATTACTTCAGCTCTTATAAATCCTCTTTGAAAATCTGAATGTATTATTCCTGCACATTCTGGTGCTTTCATATCATTTTTAAATGTCCATGCTCTTACTTCATCTGTTCCTACTGTAAAGAATGTTTTTAATCCTAGTAAATTGTAAGTAGATCTAATAAGACTATCTAATCCACTCTCATTTATCCCTAATTCTTTTAAAAACTCTTCTTTTTCATCATCTTCTAATTCAGATATTTCACTTTCTATTTTTGCACACATTTCTATAACTTCTGCATTATCTTTTAATGCATATTCTCTTACTAATTTAGTATATTCGTTTTCTCTTCCAATATCACTTTCTTCTATATTTGCTATATAAATTATTGGTTTACTTGTAAGCAAGTTAAATGATTTTATTAATTTTTCTTCTTCTTTAGAAAAATTCAATCTTCTTACTGGAATATCATTAGTAAGCGCATCATTTATTACTTTTAATACTGCAAGTTCCTGTAATGCATCTTTATCTTTTGTAGTTTGTGCTTTCTTTTCTATTTTAGATATTCTATTTTGAACCACATCTAAATCTGCAAGAGTAAGTTCTATATTTATTATTTCTATATCTCTTATTGGATCAGCATTTCCCTCTACATGAATAATATTACTATCATTAAAGCATCTTACTACTTCACATATCGCATCTACTTCTCTAATATGAGATAGAAACTTATTACCTAGTCCCTCTCCTTTAGAAGCTCCTTTTACAAGACCTGCTATATCAGTAAATTCAAAAGTAGTTTCTATAAGTTTTTTAGGATTATACATTTCATTTAAAACTTTCATTCTCTTATCTGGAACAGTTACTATTCCAACATTTGGTTCTATTGTCGCAAATGGATAATTTGCTATTAAAATATTATTTTTTGTTATTGCATTAAATAATGTTGATTTACCTACATTAGGTAGTCCAACTATACCTGCTGTTAAACCCATAAATACCTCCTATAATACTGGGTATGCCCCCACTCCTATTGGTAAGTTTATTATATACCAACATATTAATATTAATAACCAGAATATAAATACTGCTATTAAATAAGGCATCAACAACTTATATGTATATCCAACTCCTATAGTTTCTTCTTGTTTATTATATACTTGTAACATTCCCATTAAAACAACAAAATACGGAAAAAATGGGGATATCATGTTAGTCATTGAATCACCTGCTCTAAATATTGCTTGAACAAATTCTGGACTAATATTTGACTTCATAAATAATGGTACGATTGTTGGCGCTAAAATTTGCCATTTTAATACTGATGATGTTTGGAATATATTTACAATAGCTACAAGTATGAAAAACAATATTATTAATAAAAATCCACTAAAATTTAAAGAATCAATTATTTCTATTATTTTTATTGTAAATACTGCACCTATATTAGTTTTTTTCAATAATGATATTAATTCTGATGCCAAAAAGAATAAAACAAGTATACTTCCTATATTATTTAACGAATCATATAGATAAGTCGAAAAGTCGTTTTTTGTCTTTATCGTTTTAGCTATAGTTCCATATATCCATCCACATATTATTAATGTTGTACATATCATAAATGCAAGTCCTTGAATTACATATGAATTTCCACTAAATACCCTACCATATATTGTTGTTTCAGCATAATCAAGTAAAAGCCCTGCAAGTGGAGTTCCAAAAGGTATCAACATGTAAATAAAGAATAGTAATGAAATTAAGGCAAAGATATACGCATATCTTAAACCTTTTTTCTCGTCCTTAGTTAGAGGTTCTTCATCTATGAACTCATCAATTCTATATTTTTTTGCTTTTTTAACTGTAAACTTTTCGGTTACAAACGCAATTAAAAATGCTAGAAGTATAGAACATACACCACCAAATATAATATTTCCATTTATCAAAATGTTATATGTTTTATCGAGTAGTTGTGCTGATAACTTAGTAGTTTCAAATAGATTAAAATCCATTTGAGTAACTACAATATTAACACCATAACCAGCCGTCATAGCTGCAAAAGAAGCTATTATTCCTATAATTGGGTTCCTATTATTTGATAAAAAAATTATTGCAGATATTGGTACAATTAAAACAAAACCAATATCGCCTATTACAGTTGACATAATTGAAATAAGTGAAATTATAAAGCTCAACCAAAATTTATTAATTTTTTTCTTTTTACTTGTAAATATTGCTTTAAAAAGCCCTGTTTTTTCTGCAAACCCTATTCCCAACATTGAAAATAAGAACATTACAAGGGGAGTAAAAGACATAAATGTAGAAAGCACGTTACCTATTAAATATCTTGCTCCTTCTCTTGAAAATAATGATTCAACTGATACTAAATAATTTTCTACTGTACCTGTTACTACACTCAATTTTGAGTATGTCCCCTGCCAATTAAGTAATGAACCAATAATACTTAAAATTATAACAAATACTATAAGTGTCATCAAAAATAGTATTGTATTATTTAACCAACTTCTTTTTACCTTCTTTTTTTCCATGATTATTCAACTACTTTCTTTAGTTTTCTTTCAAAATCTAGACTTCCAAGCATAATTTCCCTATTACACTTGGTGCATTTAATTTTAACATCAACGCCTGTTCTTGTAACTTCCCATTTATTCTCGCCACATGGATGTGGCTTTTTCATTATAACTATTGATCCCAATTTATATTCTTTCATACTACTCCTCTATACTTATATCTAAAATCTCTATAATTCTATTCAAATCATTTAAAGAAGAGTAATTGATTTGAATTTTTCCATCCAATACTTTTACCTTAGTTCCCAATTTTTCCTCAAGGGCTTCTTCTATATATCTATATTCTTGTTTACTTTCTTTATCTCTTCTTTTAATTTCTACATTTCTTTTATATGTATAATTTACTTCTTTTTCAAGTTCTCTAACACTAAGATTATTATTCTTAACTCTATCCGCAAGTTCTTTTATATCGCTAGTATTTTCTAATTTACTTAAAACTCTAGCATGCCCCATGGATAATTCATTTTTTAATATCATATCTTGAACATTATCTGGAAGTCTAAGTAATCCAAGCATGTTTGTTATGTGACTCCTACTCTTTCCTAGTTTTTTTGCAAGTTCCTCTTGAGTAATTTGCAATGCATCAATAATATCTCTATAAGCAGTTGCCTCTTCTATTGCAGTTAAATTTTCTCTTTGTAAATTTTCAAGTAATGCAATTTGCATCATTTGCTCATCTGTAAAATCTCTAACAATGGCTGGTATAGTTGTCATTCCGGCTAATCTACTAGCTTTTACTCTTCTTTCTCCTGCGATAATGTCATAACCTTTTATACTCTTTTTTACTATAATTGGTTGAAATACTCCATAATTTTTTATAGATTCACTCAATTCTTTTAATGCTTCCTCGTCAAATATCTTTCTAGGCTGATAAGGGTTTGATCGTAGTTCAGAAAGATTAATTTCAACTATCTCATCTTTTGAAGCTTCTTCTATTATTCTTGTTTCAATTTTTTCTAACTCTAAACTTTCTGAATTAAATAATTCTTCCAATCCTCTTCCTAAAGCTTTTCTTTTAGTTTCCATTTCTCATAATCACTTCCTTTGCAAGATTTAAATATGCAAGTGTTCCTTTGCTATCCTTATCATATACATGAATTGGTTTACCATGTGAAGGTGCTTCTGATAATTTTACTAATCTAGGAATTATAGTATCATATACTCTTTCTTTAAAATAACTTCTAATTTCTGTAACTACTTCTATACCAAGTTTTGTTCTTAAATCTAGCATTGTAAGTAGAACTCCTTCTATATCTAATGTAGGATTCAAATTTTTTTGAACAAGCATTATTGTGTTTAGTAATTGCATTATTCCCTCTAATGCAAAGAACTCACATTGTACAGGTATAATTACAGAATCTGAAGCAGTTAATGCATTAGTTGTCAATATTCCCAAAGATGGTGGACAGTCAATTATTATATAATCATATCTATCTCTAATTTTACTTATATGTTTCTTTAATTGCGCAGTTTTTACAAAGTCTGGCTCTCTAGCACTTCTATCTATAAGTTCAATATCTATACCAGCTAAATTAATAGTCGAAGATAGTATACTTAAATTTTTAAACTTTGTTCTAGCTACTGCATCCTCTATTTCAACTCTATCAATCATAACATCATATACAGAATATCTTGTATCCCCTTTATCAATGCCTATACCAGTAGATGCATTTCCTTGGGGATCTAAATCAATTAATAATGTTTTTTTGCCATAATATCCTAAGGCTGCCGCTAAATTTATACTAGTAGTAGTTTTACCTACTCCACCTTTTTGATTAACTAATGATATTACTTTGCCCATACTCGTTTCACGTCCTCTAATCATCTAATACATATAATATGATATCAAAAAAAAAAGATATTTTAAAGACTTTTAAATAAATATAATATTTAAATTTAAATAAATATAATATTTAAATTTATTAATCTCTTTCTTCTACATATATATTTTAAATATTTATATATAATCATTTATTT
This sequence comes from uncultured Clostridium sp., assembly GCA_964570235.1. Classification (GTDB taxonomy): domain Bacteria; phylum Bacillota_I; class Bacilli_A; order RF39; family UBA660; genus CAG-1193. The sequence goes on from CAZMXJ010000015.1 coordinate 6,653, forward strand.
TTGTTATTTAATGATGAGGCAATTTCTCTTATCTTTCTCATTCTATGATTAAGACCGGATTTAGATAAATTTATATTATTTTCAATAGAAATAATTTTACTTAACTCATTAAGAGAAACTTCTTTATATTTTTTTCTATATAAGGCAACAATCTTTAATTTTTCATCTAATGCATCTATTCCGATAGTTTTTTCTATTAATTCAATATCATTAACTTGTGATAATGCTGAATTTATTGTTTTTTCAACATTTGCTTGTTCACAATTATTAAGTCTATTTACCAAATTTTTATGTTCTCTGTATGCCTTAATATCCTCATAGTAAAGTACTGAATTAAAGGCTTTTAGTATTTTTAAAAAATCACTTATCTTTTCAGCTTCTTTAATATATACCATAAAACCATTATTTCTTTCAATTAATTTACTATTTAACCCATAATAGTCTAATAATTCGCATACAAATAATGAATAATCATATTCATCTATAAGAAATTCTAAATGATATCTTGCTGTCTTTGGATCATTTACAGAACCTGTTGCTAAAAATAAACCTCTTAAATATGATTTTTTATCTTCATCATCTTCATAAATATATCTTCTTGGAATATTAATAAAATATCCATCGTCATTAATCAAAGATAAATCACTTAATATCAAACCAATCTTGTGATTTATTTTTAATAGATAAGACATTCCCTTTTTAAAATTAAAACTCTTTCTTACTGTAATTATTGGTAATACCGAATATAGTTCATTTACTAAGTTAAATATATACTTAGAAATTTCTATATTTTCTGTATTTATTTGTATCGAGTCTTCAGTTATTATTGCATTATTTCGTATATATGATGATAAAAGTGATATTTTTTCCGACTTACCACTATCTAATTTAATAATCTCACTCTTAACTTTCATCGAAAAAGATGGCATAACATCACTTCCTCTTTAAATAATATACCATAATTATATCAACCAAATCAAACAAAAAGAATATCATTTGATATCCTTCAAAATATTAATTGCTGCAGTTGCACCCTCTCCGATTGCAGTTGATATTTGATATACCTCCTTCTTTATAATATCACCACATGCATATATATTATCAACAGATGTTTTCATACTATTATCTACAATAACATATCCATCATCTATTTCTAATCCTTTACATCTAATCGGTACTGGAACATTACCAATGTTTACAAATAATGCATCACATTTTATCTCGTTACCATTGTTTAATTCTACAGATGACAATATGCCATCTTTTTCAATTAACTTTACTATATTAGTGTTTGTTAGGACTTCAACATTATTTCTAGAATTTACCATATCTTGTGAAATTTGTTCGCCTCTAAATTCACTCCTTCTATGTATTAAGTATACTTTATTACATATCTTAGATAGATATATTGCACTTTCTAAAGCACTATTTCCTCCCCCAACAACACATACATTCTTATTCTTATATAGTGTACCATCGCATATAGAACAGTAACTTATACCTTTCCCTAATAACTTTTTTTCATTGTAAATGCCTAATTCTCTAGGCCTACGTCCATTTGCAATTATTACTCCTTTACATGTTATATCACCATTATTAGTCTTTATTATTTTCTTATTCTCATCATTTATTATTTCTAATACATTTGCATACTTATATGCTACATTTAAATCTCTTATTTGCTCAAACATATTATAAGCTAGCGTTGGTCCATCTATTGACTTAAATCCAGGATAATTTTTTATATCCATAATCATGTTTAACTGTCCTCCAGGTGCGTTTCTTTCAATGATACATACGTTAATGTTTGCTCTTTTTAAATACAATGCAGCAGTCATTCCTGATGCACCACACCCAATTACAACAACATCAAAATCTAACATCATTCACCTCATAGTCATCATATCTATTTTCGAATTTTGATTTTCTTATATCTTTAAATAATAATATTAAACCAATCAGAATCATAACAATTGAAACTATCTGTGCTGCCTTTAAACTTCCCAACATCAAACTATCAGTTCTTAAACTTTCTATTATAAACCTTCCTATACTATACCATATTAAATATATTCCTGTTAATTGTCCAACCTTTAAATATTCTACAAATTTTCTCACTAATATTAATACAATAAATCCTAAAACACACCATAAAGATTCATAAAAGAACGTTGGGTGATAATATGTACCTCCAATATTCATTCCATCAATTACAAATTTAGGTATAAACTTTAATCCTTCTAATACTGTCCTTACAACTTCTGGGCCGTGTGCTTCCTGATTAAAAAAGTTACCCCATCTTCCTATAGCTTGGGCAATTATAAGTCCTACTACAGCCATATCTGTAATTTTTAAAAGTCTAACTTTATACTTAATAGTATATATAATAATAAATAGTAATCCACCTATTATCCCTCCGTGGATAGCTAGTCCACCATTCCATATTTGAAATATTTCTAACTTATTTCCCAAGTAATAATCTAAATTAAACGCTACATAATACAATCTAGCCCCAATAATACCAAATATTACAGTCCAAAAAATCATATTAACACAAAAATCTAAATTAAATTCATATTTCTTTGCTTCTAATAAAAATAAGGTTGAAGCCAATATAACTCCTAATAATATAAATATAGAATACCATGCAACCTCAAAATCTAATATTTTAAATGCTACTGCGTTCATTTTTATCATCCTTTCTAAATACTGGTTTCAATATGATTTCTTCCATTAGCACGTTCATAACAGATATTAATATTGCAGTTAAGAATAAGGTTATTATCCCATGAGTTTCAAAATGAGATCCCAAAATAAAATCAGTTAACTTAAGTATTAATATGTTTATACATGGATAGAACAAGCCCAAAGTTACACCTGTTATTGGAACTGTTAATCTAAATAATAATGGTTTTATTGTCTTATTCATAAAACAAATTATTATTGATGCTAATAATCCATAAAAACCATAATAACTATTATCAATATCAATTGTTTTTAATAAGAATGCTATTAATGATAATATTAATGCGTATGCAATAATATTAATTATTAAATTTAAAATTTTACTAAAATTTATATTTTTCTTCATACTGCACCTCATTATAATTATAACATAAGTATTAAAAAAAGAACATCAAAGATAATATTCTTTTATCTCTTGAGTGTAATGATACAATTGATGTGAAACAATTCTATATAAAAAAAGTGATTCAAGTTG
>CAZMXJ010000016.1:0-9573 GCA_964570235.1 uncultured Clostridium sp.
ATACTAAATTCATTATTTATATTTATGATTATAAGTTTACTAAGTATATATAGTGCAGGTAATATAATATCGAATAATACTCTTGTAATTAAACAAGCAATATGGTTTATGATTGGAATATTTGTTATATATATGATAATAAAAATTAAAAATAAAAATATATATACACACTATAAATTACTTTATATTTTAGGCAATATTTCATTAGTTGCGCTTCTTTTATTTGCGCCTCCGATAAATAATTCAAAATGTTGGTTTAAGTTATTTGGAATTGGAACAATCCAGCCAAGTGAATTCATGAAAATAATACTTATTATTACTAATGCTGTTGTGATATATAACAATATAAATAAAAAAGATTATATAATAGTATTAAAGGTACTAATATTAACTATTATTCCATCTATTTTAACATTCTTACAACCAGATACAGGAATGGTTATAATTTACTTTGTAATATCTTTTGTAATGCTATTCATATCTGGAATTAACAGAAAATGGTTTACAACTTCTATATTAATTATTTTAATACTACTAACATTATTTCTAACACTTTATTTCTACAATGGAGACTTATTTATAAAAATATTTGGAACAAACTTTTTTTACAGAATAGATAGACTGCTAGATTGGAAAAATGGAGTAGGAATGCAATTAACAAATGCACTAACAGGCATTGGAAGTGCTGGTATATTTGGATTTGGTTTTAATAATACACCTATTTATTTTCCAGAACCGCAAACAGATTTTATTTTCTCAGTATTTGCTATAAATTATGGATTAATTGGTTCCTTAATTTTACTAACACTTATAATATACTTTGACATTAATATAATAAAAATAGGAATAGAAACTAGAGGAAAAGTGGAGAAATATGTTATTTCAGGCATAATAGGAATGTTATTATACCAACAAATACAAAATATCGGAATGAATATTGGACTATTACCAATAACTGGAATAACTTTACCATTTGTTAGCTATGGTGGATCAAGTCTACTATCATACATGATAATTATAGGACTAATATTAAATATTTCTAATTCTAGAAAAAACAATTAAAAAAAAATAGTAATGAGATATAAACTCAATGAGTAAACATCAATAAACTATTCTTTTTAAACTATACATCTAAATCTGCATAATCATCAAAACCTTCGAAAGGGTCATCATAATCTTCAAATGGATCATCATAATCTTCATATGGATCATATACTGGACCTTCTGATGGAATAAGAGAACTAAATACATCCATAAGTTCACCTACACCTTCATTTTCCATTAATTTTTCTAATATAGTATTTTGATCATCTTTAGTTAACTCCTCAATAGCTACACTATTTTCAATATTTGGCTTTTGAATTTTTTCATTAAATACATATGCCATATTTAAAGTTAATTTAGCATTAAATACATCTGATTCAATATCGTAAACAATACTTGCCTTATTATTTTTTTCATCTTCGGTAATAGTTGCAATAACTTTTACACCTTCGATAGACATTTCCATCTTATAAACTGATTTACTTACTTCAGAAAATGTCATTAACACGTCATCTTTTGTACTTACTTCAAATTTAACCAATTCATTGGTAAATGATTTTACATAAACAGATACATATATATCTTTTTCTAAATCTTCAACATCTTTTGATTCATTTAATACTTTTAAAACTTCATCTTTAGTTGTTTCACTAATTTTAACAACTGTATTTATAAAGTCTTCACTATTTAACAAATAATCTATAAATGAATTAACTAAAATAGTTTTATTTTTATTATTTATTACTAACGTATATTTATTAGTAGACTCTCCATTTACCTTTTCTTTACTACTAGTATATTCTGCCACTTTAAGAGTACTCTTTAATGCATTATATACTTCTTCGAACAAAATATTTATATCTTCATCTGTAATATTAATATCATTTTCATCTTCTACATCAATTTTTATTAACTTATCAAGCAGATTTTTTAATTCTACATACACACCTTTATTCTCATAATACATATTTGCACTTGCAAGTTCTTTTTTCTTATAATCAGCCTTTAGACTTAAAGCAAATGTATCATTAGTTGAATCATAATTAATACTTGTATTTATTGATATATTTTTAATTATATCCGTAAATTCTTTATACTCATCTCCCATGTCAACACTTGCGTTCATATCAAGGATCACTTTCATTTGCTTATATTCTTCGCTAGTCTTATTAGCTTCTTTATAAGCCCTATTCAATAATGTACTAAATACTACATCCGGCCTTGTTACATAATAATAACCAAAACCTATAACTCCTAATAATAATACAATTAGTACAACTAGAATCCATTTATAATTCTTTTTTTTCTCGACGAGATCTGAAAATACCTCCATATCACTATCAACATTACTGTCAACATTTTTCTTACACATTGGGCATACTTTATCGTTCTCAGTCAAGTCTGCGTTACAATATTTACATTTCATACTTATTCACTCCTCTATTATATTAAAATTCTACATCATACAATAAAATATGTCAATATACACTAAAAAAATTGTACACTAAAAAATAGTATAAACATATATACTATTAATTTTTAGGTTTAAATATTAATGAAAAGAAAAATGCAAACACTATTGCAGATATTATACCTGCAGATGTTAATGAAAACATTCCTATTGACAAACCCATAATACCATTATCAAGTGCACTATTAAGTGCTCCATGAATTAAAGAATGACCAAAACTTGTAATAGGAACAAGTGCTCCTCCTCCAAATATATCTATAAGAGTATCATATATACCAAATATATCTAAAAATGCTCCTATTATTACAAAAAGTGCCGTTACATGCCCTGGAGTTAATTTTGTATTATCAAGTATTAACTGTCCTATCAAGCAAATAAAGCCACAAAATATAAATGAATATAAATATATCATAATACCTCCAAACTAATTGCATGACTAATTGATGGAATAGTAAGTTTTTGATTAACCATCGTAGGTGACATTAATGCACCTGTAGCAACTAATAATACTTTTTTATATTTACCCTTCTTCATTTCACTAATTATATGACCATACGTAACTAATGCACTAGAAGTAGGACCACTAGCACCTGCTTTAACATCCTGTTTATCTAAATCAAAAAGCATACACCCACAATCATTATAATTGACTAAATCTATACTATATTCTTTTTTTAATAAATCTTTCAATATATCCTTCCCATACACACCTAAATCACCTGTAAGTATCAAATCATAGTAATCTATAGTCCTACCTGTGTCTTTTAAATGTTCTGCAATAGTATATGCTGCAGAAGGTGCCATCGCAGCTCCCATATGATAAACATCATTTATTCCATAATCTATAGCTTTACCTATAGTACCGGATTCTATTCTTATCTTACTTTTTTCATTAGAAAGAAGTATACTTGCTGCCCCTGTCGCGGTAAATGTGCTAGTATCTGGCTTAGGAGTTCCATATTCTGTTGGATTCCTATATTGTTTTTCTGCGGCACTATTGTTAGAACTAACACTACAAATACAATTTTTTACTTCACTATTTTGTAACATAGAAGACGCTATTATCATAGAAAGCGTGCTAGTCGCGCATGCAGCATATATACCCATATAACTAATACCCAACTCCCTAGCTGCATAACTAGAAGGAGTTATTTGATTTATCAAATCACCTGATATAAATAAATCTATATCATTTTTTTTCATTTTAGATTTCTTAAGTAAAATATCTACACAATCCAAAATCATTCTGATTTCTCCTTGCTCAAACGTCTTTTCACCCATATAAAAATCATAATATACTTTATCAAAGTTTTTTGATAAAGGCCCTTTACTTTCAAACTTTCCTGCTACTGTACTTGTTTCTTGAACATAAACATTATTAAACTTTATTGTCATTTATCCTCCCATTATAATCATTCTTATAAGCCCAAAAATATACGCAGAAATTACTCCATATAAAATTACACTTCCTGTGATTTTAAAAATATTAGATCCAAGTCCTAATACAAACCCATCTTGTCTATATTCTATAGCAGCACTTGTCATTGCATGTGCAAAGCCTGTAATAGGAACAATTATTCCACATCTTACTTTTTCAATTATCTTGTCAAAAAAACCAAGTGCAGTTAATAAACTAGAAATAAATATGAGAGTTACAATCATATACGTTCCAGAATCCTTAATGGTAAAGTTAAATACTTTAGAATAAAAATCAATAAGCGCTTGGCCAATCATGCCAATAAATCCACCTACAAAAAAAGCAAGGGACATACTCTTAATATGATCAACTTTAGGAGTATGTTTATCAACTATTTTTTTATATTCTTCCTTTGTCATATTTCACCTCATACTTATTATGAGTAAAATAAATTTAAATATGCAAAAGATAAGAAAAAAAGAAATCATCACTTTGATTTCTTTAATTTCAATAAAACTTTATTCATTATATCTTTGCCAAAGATATCATATAAAAGATTTGTCTTAATAGATATAAATAAGTATGTTAATCCTCCGACTAAAGCATAAATAAATGAATAAATTAGACTAAATACCCTACTATCTGTATATGGTATAAATTGTCTTAATACTAATACAACTATAATCATTCCTATAAGTGGTAACAAAGTTCTTAAGAACTTTTTTATTGTTTCATTATATTTTATTTGCAATTTTCTCTTTAAAAATAATGCATTAAATAATATTGCAACTATATTGGCTAATATAGTACTAGTTATTACACCATATGAAGGATGTAATCCTAAGTAATTAAACAGTTTTATAAAAGGAACATTTATCAATACTTTTGTAATTAATCCTGAACCAAGAGTAAGTATTACCATCTTTGAATATCCCAATGAATGCATCGTTGACATTGTTACATTAAATATACTTAATGTAAAAGCAGTAAATATTGAGTAACTAAATACTAATGGGCCTAATTCTGAAGACGAACCAAAAAATACTGTCCATATAGGTTTAGAAATTAATGATAATCCTACAGTCATAGGTAATACAACAAATATAAGTGATTGCAACGCTTCATTTATTTTATCTCTTACATCTTTATAATTTTTTGTAACATAACTACTTGCTATATTTGGTATTAAACTTACTATCATACCTGATGCTATTGCCATAACTATTACATTTAGTTTAGAACCCCATGTAGTAAGAATACTTATTACACTTTCCGCTTCGAATATTGGATATCCTAAACTTACCATTGTCTTATTAATTGTAGATAAATCTACAAAACTATACATTGATGATACAAAATCTATAAGTATAAAAGGAATAGCATAAGAAAGTAACTTAAATGTTAAGTCTTTTGTCGTAATTTTATTTTCATCCTCAGATATCTCTTTGCCTACTTCTAAATCTTTCTTATTTTTTCTTACAGTTACCTTTAAATAAACATATGCGACTAAAGCTGAAATAGTAGCGGAAAATACAGCTACACCGATTGTAATAGTTAAAGATAATTTAAACACTTTCAAACATAAAAAACTTCCTATAACTATTATAATTACCCTTACAAATTGTTCTATAACTTGGCTTACTGAAGGAGGAGTTATAAATTTATGTCCTTGCAAATAACCTCTTGTAACACTCAAAATAGGTACTATCAAAAGTGCAGTTGAAATAACTCTTATTACAAATGCAACATCCTCTTTTGTATTACCACCCGTTATATCACCAATAAATATTTGCGCTATTGAGGGTGCAAAAAATATTATTATTAAAAATCCTAATATTCCTAATCCACACATTAAATATTTTGCAATACTATATGATTTTTCTTTTAAATAATTTTGATTAAGTGCACTATATTCACTAGTTATCTTACTTATTGCAAGAGGTATACCTGCCGTAGAGAGATTTAAAAATAAACCATATATAGAATATGCATAGCCATATAGTGCTCCTCCCTGTTCACCAATTAACGAATAAAAAGGTATTACATATATAATACCTAAAACTTTACTTATAACTATTGATAAAGTAGCTATTACTGCTCCTTGCATAAATGTATTTTTTTTCAAAACTAATCACCTACTTATACATAATTAACGCAGAAAAGCAGAATATTTGATCCTCACCTGAAACTGCAACAGATGTGCTATATTTTATATCATATACTTCTTTATCAAATATAAAATCATTTATTTCATCTTCTAAATCTTTTTCGTGTTCTACATCAATTACTTTTACTTTCATTTTATCACCTATTTTGATTATAGGAAATTTATATTATCTTTTTGTCGAATACACAACTGTATGAGACTTACCATCATCATCATCGTACTTAAATAATAACTTAAATGTTGCATTTAAATCTTCTATATTATATTCAAATGGAATATATCCTACTAAAATTATTCCTTCAACATAATTAGACGATTTATTTATTACTCCTGGAATTAAACTTAATTTTTCATCAAATATTCCAGATGAAGGATAAATATCCTCAGTATACTTGTCATGAAGTACTAATGTTTCTATATTTCTTAATGGCACTTTTGGATTGTCAATTATTACCCTATACATTACTTCTGTTTCAATAAATTTATCAACATAAATATCTAAGTCAAAAGGAAGCGTATCAACAGTTTTTTCGGACTGTTTTAACTCATCAACACAATTATTATATAGAACTTGTTCATTAGAAACACTTTTAGAACAAGAACATAATATTAAAACCAAAAAAACAACTAAAAACACCTTCCTCATAGTTCACCACCTATAAAGTTTTTTCTTATAGATTACACCTAAAATATTATACAAAATTAATATTAAAGTAAACGTAGCACCAAATATAACTAATAATCTTATCGTTGTATTTTGAATATTATAGTATATTAACAAATCTATACTGACAATAACAGAATTAATAATAGCAATATGGCTTTGAACTGATTTTAAACCTAACAAAGATATATCAATTCCATGTATTCTCATCAAATAACTCATTTCTATAGTTGGAATATCTTTATATTTTTTACTCTTATTTCTAAAGTAAAAATAAATCATGTAAAAACAAAATACGATTATTGCTAATATTAAAAACTGTTGTAATAAAATCACCATAATACCCTCCAAAAACATTAAAAATACTTTCATACATACAATATTAGTATATTATATTTGCTCTACATATTCAAGTAACCTCAAGAACATTTTGATAAACTTTGAATCTAATTTATCCTTTTTTAACTTCCTAATTTGTATTCTTTTTTTCTTAATTGATAGATTGCTAAATAAAATACTTGCAATCTTATCTTTTAATCTAGTTTCAACTTCCAAGTCAGATATAATTGTATCAATATCCTCATTTATTAATCTTATAGAATCTATTTCAATTGCTTTACCTTTACAATTAATAGAAAGCTGTCCGACTGTCTTAACCTCTTTTATTTCAACAACAAAATCATTTTCATCTTCATAACAATTTACATCTAAATTGTTACCATTGAAATTAGCAACTACTTCATTGGTAGCTCTAGTATTTCTAAACCTTATCTTATAATTTCTAGTATTATGAATTATTCCACTTTTACCTTCAATAGACCTAATTATAAGTGTATAATTATTTGCTTGATAATTATAATCTATTTCGGTTTTTAAAAAGTACCCATTTTTATATAAATTAGTTACACCATCATCTTCATAAAACCTATATGTATTACTCATTCCAGGAAATACATGTATCTCCAATTCTTTAGGAATTTCAACAGAATTATCAATGGCAGTATTCATAGGTATTATTGAACCACTTTTGGCAAAAACAGGATAATCCTCATCTCTAAAGAAAGATACATAGCTTCTTCCTCCTGGGAATTTTTTACCACTATTAAAATCATACCACGTTCCCTCTGGCAAATATAATTTATGTATTACTCTATTCATAAGTGAATCTTTAGGGCTAGTAATAGGAGATACCAATAATTCACTACCAAAATAATATTCATTTTTATAATAAGAATCATAATACAATTCTTTTTGTTTATGATACAAAGGAACAATCAATGGAATCCCTTCATCATAATATTTATAACTTTCAGAATAAATATAAGGGACTAATTTATGCCTTAGTTGCATATATTCTTTAACTATTTCTGATGTATTAACATCCCATCTCCAAGGTTCTCTTTTATAATATCTTCCTCTATCTACAGATATTCTAAATATTGGACTAAAACATCCTAACTGAATATATCTGATATACAATTCACCATTTTCTATACCACCATAAAATCCACCAATATCGTGGCTCCACCAAGATATTCCTATATTAGAAGCACTAGTATTTATATAAGGAAGCTTTCTTAAGGTATCAAAACTTACTTTACTTCTACCAGAATATAACACACCATATCTATGCTGAGCTATGCTAGGATTTCTAGTCATAATCATGCTTCTTTTTGCTTCTTTCCTTCCAGAATCCAAATACATATAGTGAGATAACAAAAATTGTGCTATCTTATCAGAATTAGGATAATCTAACCAAAAAAAGTCAATTCCAATAGCCTCCAAAGGATGTAACAATATCTTCAAAAATACATCCAAAAATTTAGGAGAATATGGGGTAAAATTTATAACTGTATTTGGTTCTACCTTTATATATTCTAATACCTTTTGATACATTTCCTCGTGTGGATAAATTCCTTCAATTGGATTTATGTTTAAACCAACTCTAACCCCTCTTTTATGCATAGTTTCGACAAATAAATTAGGAGAAGGTATTAAATTCCTATTAAATGAGTAACCAGTTACATATTTATTTGCAGTAACATGCCAATCTGTATCAAGCAGTAAAATTGATATAGGAATTTTTTCCTTATCAAACCTATTAAATAACTTATTTAAAGTTTCTTCTTTATAATCATAATTCTTACTCCACCAATTACCTAAAGCATACCTAGGCAAAAGTTGAGGCTTGCCAGTAAGAGAAATATAATCCTTAAGAGCTAAATCAAAATCATCTTTATACATAAATAAATATAAATCCATTGTATCATTAGCTTTTCTTACAAAATTACCGTTTGCATCAAGCAATAAAGATTTAGAATCATCAATACAAGAAAAACCTTCGAGAGAATATATACCCTTTAGATATTTTTCTTTACCTTCAAACGATAATAATGAGGCATCATATGTTTTTATCTCTGGATGCCCATAATACCACATAGAATCCGTGCCAATCAAAGAGACTCTCAAAGTTGAAGAAGTAATAGGCATTTCCTTAGTATAAGCTAGTTTAAAATATTTAGTAGATATTTCTAAATATTTGCTATCCTGATTTATGTCAAACTTAGGAACAAAGAAATTTCTATTTAATACAAGTTGAGTAGGATTATCAACAAACATACCACTTTTACTATACTCAATTCTTATTAATCTTTCAGATAATATAGTAAACCTATAATTATTACCCTTTACAACAGCAGAAGGATTAGCCTTACCCTGTTCCAAATTAAAATGAAATTGCACACCCATATCATACATATATAACACCCTCTATTCTATTTATATTTATACTTAAAATCATTTGATAGGAT
>CAZMXJ010000017.1:0-8276 GCA_964570235.1 uncultured Clostridium sp.
AAAAAAATAATATACAAATATTGTATCATGTGATACAATATTTTTGCTTATAATGAAAGGAGGGTATTATTGTCAACAAAAATTAAGATTTCAAAAGATATGATATTAGATGCTGCATTTGAAATAGTAAGAGAATATGGTATAGATAGTCTTAGTAATAGAGAACTTGCAAGTAAGTTAAAATGTTCTATTAGGCCTATATATTATCAATTTGAAAATGTTAGTGAATTGGAAAAAGAATTGTATAAGAAGATAGAAAAGTATTTTTATGAGTTTTTAATGGATAATATGGTTGAAGGAATACCTAAGTATAAACAAGTTGGAATTAATTATATTAAATTTGCTAAGAAGGAAAAGAAATTATTTCAAACATTGTTTATGGGTGAACTTGGATTAACTCCAAGTGCATTTGTTACTAAAGATGGAGAAGATTATAGTAAAATAGAAAAATTAGTTAGAAAAAGTACTAATTTGGATGATGAAGATATAAAAAATTTTCATACTAATATGTGGATATTCTGTCATGGTATTGCTACTTTGGTTGCAAATAATACAATTCTTCTAACAGATGATCAAATTGAACAATTGCTATCTTATGAATTTCAAGCATTGATGTTATTAAAAGAAAACCCAGATAATGAGTGGGTATTAAGAAGGGAAGATAATCATGAAAAAGAGATTATATAAACTACAAAATGGAAAGAAGATATTTGGTGTCTGTGGTGGTATAGCTGAATATTTTGATATTGACCCAACAATAGTTAGATTATTATGGATATTTTTAGTATTTTGTGCAGGTACAGGTGTTTTAGCGTATATTGTTGCGGCTTTAATAATGCCAAATAAAAGTGAAGTTATGTAAAGGAGAAATGTATATGAAAAAAATTAGTAATTTATTATGGGGTTTAATATTTATTATAGTAGGTGTGGTATTTGGTTTAAATGCATTAGGAATATCTGATATAAATATATTCTTTGATGGATGGTGGACATTATTTATTATTGTTCCATGTTTTATTGGATTATTTAATGATGATGATAAATCTGGAAATTTAATTGGATTAATTATTGGTGCTTGTTTATTACTTGGATGTTTAGATGTTGTAGAATTTGAAATAATATGGAAATTAATGGTACCATTTATATTAGTTATGATAGGATTATCTTTTATATTTAAAGATATGTTAAATAGTAAGATAAAAAAAGACATAAAAAAACTAAATAAAAACGATTTAAAAGAATGCTGTGCTTGTTTTTCTTCACAAGATTTAGATTTTAGTAATGAAGAATATAAAGGCTCTTCTTTAACTGCTGTTTTTGGGAGCATAAAATGTAATTTAAAAGATGCAGTCATAAAAGAAGATGTTGTCATTAATACTACTAGTATTTTTGGTGGAATTACAATTTATGTACCAAAAGATGTAAATGTTAAGGTTAGTTCTACTAGTATATTTGGTGGAGTATCTGATGAAAGAAAAGAAAGGATAAAAGATTCTAAATATACTATTTATGTTAATGCGACTACTATGTTTGGTGGTGTAGAAATCAAATGAGTAAGGCTCAAAAAGTAATTAAATATTTAGGAGTAGCGTTCGCATTTTTCTTAATTATTAATATTATATCTGGGATTATGTATGGTATTTCATTTATTGGTAATATATTTACAAAAAATGATAATGAAATTACAGAAAAATTACATAGTTTAGAAATAAATGAAGATACTTTACTTTTAGATATTGATGTAAAAACTACTAATATTGTAATTAAAAATGGTGATAATTTTATTGCTGAAACAAATAGTAAGTATGTAAATTTTAAACAAGATAAAAATAGACTTCATATTACAGAAAGAAACCATAATTGGTTTAATAATTATGATAATAATGAAGTTATTGTATATGTTCCTAGTGAATTTATATTTGATATTGTTAGTATTGAAACAGGTGCGAGCAAGTTAAATATCAATGAATTATCTACAAAAGAATTATATTTAAATTTGGGCGCTGGTAAAGTAGAAGTTAATGATTTAGAAGTTTTAGATAATGCAAAAATTGATGGTGGTGCTGGAGAGATGACTATAAAATCTAGTAGTATTAATAATCTAGATTTAGATATGGGAGTAGGTAAATTATCTTTAAACTCTAAATTAAAAGGTAGTAGTAAGATTGATTCTGGTATAGGTAGAGTTGATTTATATCTTTTAGGTAGAGTTGACGATTACAAAATAGAATTAGATAAGGGAATTGGAAGTGTGATGATAGATGGAAATACTGCAATCGATAACACTATTTATGGCACTGGAACTAATAGATTAAAAGTAAGCGGTGGTATTGGAAGCATCAATATTAAATTTGAGTAGGAGTGATAATGTGGAAAATAAAATATGTCAAAGTTGTGGTATGCCTATAACTTCAAATGAACAATTAGGAACAAATAAAGATGGAAGCATCAATAATGATTACTGTAAATATTGCTATAAAGATGGTGAATTTATTGATAAAGTATCAATGGAAGAATATATAGAAATGTGTTCACAATATGGTTCTCAAGCAGGAATGACAAATGAAGAGATGAAAAAGCATTGTGAAAGGTTATTCCCAACTTTAAATAGATGGAAAAATAATTAAATTTATACTTTGATTTTAAATGTGGAGGATTAAGTATGCGAAACAAATTATTAAATCCAATTAGTATGTTCGTTATAGGGTTATTTCTTGGAATTATTTCAAGACTACTAGATATATATACTCAAAATTTAGGCAATATTTTTTCACAAATGGCGATATGGATCTTGATGGGTACTTTGATATCTATTCATAGTAAAACTAAAAAACAAGCAATAATTAATATATTTCCATTTTGTATAGGTATGCTTATTACTTATTATTTTGTAGCATTTATTACAAAAGGAGTTTATAGTAATATTTTTATAATAGGCTGGACAATTTTTGCATTATGTACTCCAATATTCGCATATTTTGCTTGGATGACAAAGGAAAAAGGAGTATTTCCTAAAATTATAAGTATAGGTATTATATTAGTTTCTATTTTATCAAGTATTATACTATTTGATAGATTAAGAGTATATGATATTGTAATTGACGCATTATTAGTATATTTTTTGTTCTTTAAAAAAATTGATAGATAGTTTATTAAATATAAAAAATAAAGAAGAAATTTGCATAACATTTGCATAATATTTCTTCTTTTAATATGTCTTTATATTACTTTAAAAAATTCTTCATAACTTAAATCATCAGGTATTCGGTATATTCCTAATTCAGTTATTTCATTATTAAAATATGGATAACGCTGTTCACTATAATAATGAATTATTTGAATGTAATTTTTTTCTTTTTGAATATTTTTTTATAAATGATAAAATAAATTTCTAATTTTGCTTTGAAAATCCATTTTAATCAACTCATTTATGTGGATAATATTATTATTTAATATTTACTTTTCCCTAACGATAGATTGTGTAAAAAATCTATGATTAATTTGTGTAGAGATTATAAAAAGTGTATAATATAATACAAGAGCAATGGTGTGTGGAATTAATCCTACTTTAGCGAGTCGTTAAGGGACGTTTATAATAGTTATATATTATTGTTATATTCCATCGTAACATAATCTACATTTCATGTAGTACCTTACGCTTTCATATAACAATATCTTTAGCATTGCTCATAAGGGAGGTAATAATTATGACTGATGAAGAAAGAAAATTTTTATTATCTCTTTTTGATTTTGACGATAAGTTGTCTGATAATTTAAAGATAAAGAAATTGTATACAATGAGTACAAATATTGAAAAAAATTATCAAACATTTGAAATAAAAAAGAAAAGTGGTAAATTAAGAAAAATCTATTCACCAAATTATTATTTGAAGAATGTACAAAGAGCAATTCTTAATAATGTATTATATGATAAATCAGTGTCAATTTACGCAACTGCATATTGTAAAGGTAAAGATATAAAAAATAATGCTTTACCACATTTAAACAAAAATATTATTTTAAAATTAGATATTAAAAACTTCTTTGATAATTTATCATTTACCAATGTGTATCAAATATATAATTCATTTGGTTTTTCTAAAAGAATTTGTGGATTATTAAGCTATTTATGTACATATAATGATTATTTACCTCAAGGGGCTCCTACATCTTCTTATTTATCAAATCTTATTTTAAGAGATTTTGATTATAAAGTAGGCACTTGGTGTGATGAGAGAAATATTACATACACGAGGTATTCTGATGATATGACTTTTTCAATGGATGAATTTAATCATGATATTATAAGATATATTAGAAAATGTTTGTATAAATATGGATTAGAATTAAATAATGAAAAAATATGTGTTATTAATAATTCAAATAAGCAAAAAATTACAGGGGTTGTAGTAAACAATAAAGTTCAAACTGATATTAATTATAGAAAAAAAATAAGACAAGAAATGTATTATATAAAAAAATATGGAATTAAGTCTCATTTGAATAAAATAGGATACAATAAGTCAATAGATAGTTATATAAGCTCATTAAAAGGTAGAATTAATTTTGTTTTGCAAATTGATCCAAATGACAATGAGTTTAAAAATTATATTGATATTGTAAATAAAAATATGATTTAACCGTTAATTTAATAATGTCAATTTAATAAATAGTGATACAATACATTATGTAGGAGAATATTTATGAAGAATAGTTTAAAAATTATTTTAATAATTTTAGTAGGAATAGTAGTTATTGATACTACGCAAGCAATTATATTTAATAATAGTCCATTTTTAAAAGTAGTTGAAAATTATGATGGTGGAAGTCTATATAAAAAAGATGTAGGCATATTTGTTCAAAGATATTCATGTATTGATGGAACAAAAAAGACAGTTTTTAAATGGATTAAATATAGTTGTTCTACTACAAATAATATTGTGTAAAACACATAAACAAATAAATTATTAAATATATAATAAAAAATATATTGACTCTCCACTTAGAGCAGATTGTATAAATGATTTAGAAGGCGATAATATGTTTAAAATAGGTGAATTTTCTACTTTATCTAAGACAACAATAAAGACATTAAGATATTATGAAAAAGAAGGTTTGTTAAAGCCATCTTACATAAATCAAAATAATGAATATAGGTACTATGAAACAAGTGAGTTAATACAAGTATCCAAAATAATTGCATTAAGACAAATTGGGTTATCTATTAAAGATATAAAAAGCATACTAGAAGGACAAGATATTAAAGAAAAACTTACTACTAGAAAAAAAGAGTTAGAAGAAGAACTTATTGAAACAAATATTCAGCTTTCTAAAATTAATTATTTATTGGAGGGAAATAATATGAAAAATGAAATATTTGTAAAAGAAATACCAAGTTATGTAGTCTATTATTGTGATGGAGTTATATCCGATTTTAGTAAAATATCAGAATTTGTACTAGAATCAGGAAATGAATGCATAAAAGCTAATCCTGATTTAAAATGTATCAGTCCAGACTATTGTTATGTTAGTTATTTAGATGGAGAATATAAAGAAAAAGATATCAAGATTAGATATGCACAAGCAGTTGAAAAAGAAGGAATAGAAATTGATAGAATCAAATTTATGACATTAGATGCTATAACTGCCGTATGTATTTATCATAAAGGTTCTTATGATAATTTAAGAGATTCATACAATGCGGTTTTAAAATACATTGAAGATAGTGGTTATGAAATAATTGACAATGTAAGAGAATGTTATATTGATGGATGTTGGAATAAAGATGATGAAAATGATTATTTAACAGAGATACAATTTCCTGTTAGAAAAAAATAGTATAAAAAACAAATCATATGTTAATACATGTTAATATATTGGTTTGTTTTTTTGTGTGGTTTATGTAATTCCATCAGTAGCTCCAGTAGCACCAGTAGCTCCAGTTGCTCCCGTTGGTCCGGTAGGTCCAGTAGGTCCAGTTGGCCCAGTAGGTCCTCCAGCAGGGCCAGTAGGTCCTGTTGGTCCTCTTCTTCCTGTAGGTCCACAGCAGCAAATTGTTCTTATTTTACAATCATCATCATTAAAAAAATTCATTTTTCACTCCTTTCATAATATAGTATGAAAATATTGTGGTAGTATAAATAATAATTGTCATGGTTATGTACTTGAAATAAATTTGTAAATAGTGTTATATAAACACTGCATTTAAAACTTATATATATCTTTGGTGATATGTTGTTTAAGCGCGAGGAGGGTTTATAAATGAATAAAGAATGTGTTTATGTAGATGAAAAAATAGTAGTTAGCGATGAAAATGGTAATAATAGAATTATAGAAAATAGTGATAAAATAAATGAAATATTAGTTCAAGAAAATGTAGTAGAGGTTATTGAGAAAAAAACTGAAGAATTAAATGAAAAATTAATCAAAAATAAAGTGGGTAAACATTTTATTCCAGAATATTTTTTAGCTACAATTTGTGGATTAATTATATCTGATTTATTATTTAAATATGTATTTAAAGTGAATATACTTACTGACCTAATAATAGGGCCATTTAATCCAATATTTTTAATGGGTGGCATTATTATTCCTACATTTTCTTTATTTGATGTTTTTAGATATTTTGATTATAAACAAATGAAAAAAGAAAAACAAGGTGATATTTTAGAATATAACTATTTAAGTAAGAAATTAGAGCAAGAAAAAAGTAAATTAGAAGAGTTGAAAAAAGAACAAGTAATAATTAGTGATTCTCAAGAATTTAAAGTGGAGAAAGTTGACGATTTGGAAAGATTAAGAGAATTAAGAAATAAGTTATCTATATATAATAGTCTTGGATATAATATGAATAAATACTACAGATACTATCAGGAAGGAGAATTAGAGAAAAAATTAAGTAGACAATACGATGAATCTAGTATAAGTGAAATAAAGGAGTACTTTGAAACTAAAGATTCGTCTCTAGTTAAGAAGAAATGTAGAAAAAAATAATTCTACATTTTTTAATTATTTGAAGCCTAGATATGTTATAATTTAACATAGAGTAGGTGATGTTTATGAATAGTACATTTTATCTTATATTATCTGTAATTTTAAATATTATTTTATTTGTTGTAATTCTAGTTTATTTAGCTAATAATAAGGCCCTTAATGATCAAATTAATCATATTAAGAGAGAAAAAGAAAACGCTGATAAATCAAATCAATATAAAACAGATTTTTTATCAAGTATGTCACATGAAATTAGAACTCCATTAAATGCGATAGTTGGTTTTAATGAGTGCATATTGGAAGCAAGTACATTAGAGGATGCTAAAGAAAATTCAAAGGATGTAATAACTGCAGTAAATACATTGTTAGAAATCGTAAATGGTATATTAGATATATCTAAAATTGAATCTGGTAAGTTAGAACTTATCAATGTAAAATATAGACCTAGAGTATTAATAGATGAGATAACAAAATTATTAAGTTCTAGAATTGTAGATAAGGGGTTAGAATTTAATGTAAATATATCTGATGATTTACCTTATAGATTAAGGGGAGATCAAGCAAATTTAAAGAAATGTATTATTAATATTCTTACTAATGCAGTAAAATATACGGATTCAGGAAGTATTACACTTAGTGTTGATGCTATAAATGACAATAATATCTCTAATATTTCTATTTCTGTAGAAGATACGGGTAAAGGAATAAAGAGTGAAGATTTAGGTAAAATATTCTCTAAATTTGAAAGAGTAGAAGAAGATAAAAATAGTAGTATTGAAGGTACTGGATTAGGACTTGCCATAACAAAGCAAATAATAGAACTTATGGGTGGTAAAATAGTAGTTCAAAGTATTTATGGTAAAGGCTCTAAGTTTACAATACATGTTTCACAAGAAATAGTTAATATGACACAATCTTTAGAAAGCATGAATAGAGTGGAATCCAAAGAAAATATGGATATGAATTTTAAGGGTAAAAAAGTACTTATAGTAGATGATAATAGCCTTAATTTAAAGGTAGCATCAAAAATACTTTCAAAGTATGAAGTTGATATTGATACTGCATCTAGTGGTAAAGAGTGTATAGAAAAAGTAAAGAATATAGAATATGATTTAATATTAATGGATGAAATGATGCCTAATATGAGTGGTACCGAGACACTACATGTATTAA
The DNA here is from genome assembly GCA_964570235.1 of uncultured Clostridium sp. Lineage (GTDB taxonomy): Bacteria > Bacillota_I > Bacilli_A > RF39 > UBA660 > CAG-1193. The sequence goes on from CAZMXJ010000017.1 coordinate 8,167, forward strand.
GAGAAAATAAGGATTTTAGTATTCCTGTTATTGTACTTACTGCAAATGCATTAGTAGGAGAAAGAGAAAGTTATATTAAGAAAGGTTTTTCTGAATATTTGTCTAAACCT
>CAZMXJ010000017.1:8286-9421 GCA_964570235.1 uncultured Clostridium sp.
GAATAGAAAGATTATTAAAACATTTCTTAGGTAATAATAATAAAAAGCCTATTAATTTTGATGATACTGAGACTCTTGTATTAGATTTTACTTCATTAAAAAATTAGTTTTTCGAGTAAACTAATTTTTTTTCTATATATGAAACTATTGCATATAAAATATATGAAATTATTGCTAGTAAAAATATACCTGTCATTACTAAATTTAAATTAAATACTTGAGAGCCATACATAATTAAATAACCAATTCCTTCTTTTGATACAAGTAATTCTCCCATTATAACTCCGCTATTACCCCTGGTGAGAGAAAATCGATAAGGGTTATAAGATTCCAAGGAAGGAAAGTAATATTATGGGTGCAAGAATGACATGTCCTTATTGTAATAGTAAGGATACAGTAAGTATTATATATCTTTATAGATATAGTGATAATAATAGTTTTAAAATGAAAGATAAAGAAGAAGTTATATATTCAAATAGAATTAGAAAACCAAAAAGAAAAAATTATGATGGAACTCTTATAACAGATCATAATCATAATAAGTATTGTAGATTATGTAATAAGTCGTTTAATTCAATTGAAAAATTAAGTGCTGTTGATATAAGTAAAATAACATTAGTATTTATATTAAATAAAGTTAGATATAAGTTTGAATTTAATTTTAATGATACAACAACATTTATAGTTAAAAGAAATTATGAATTTATTAATCAAGAAACATTAACTAATCAAGATAAAGTAAAAATATTAGATGGTATTACTAAATCAAAAATAAATTTTTGGAATAAAGAGTATATTAATAAAGATTATGACAATTATAAATGGATATTAAAGTTAGAATATTATAATGGGTTATCAGAATGTTTTAATGGGCATGATATGATTCCAAATAATTGGAATATATTTATAAGTGGATTTAAAAACTTAATAAATAAATATGACCAAGATAATATATTAAAAACTATTAAGTAAAATACTCAGAAACTTTCATATAAAGTAATGATAAATGTAGGGTTTTGTGGTATAATATTTATATCAAATTAGAAAAGAAAGTGAGTGATTACAATGAATAAAAACATCAATTTAACTGAAAAAGAAATACAAGAAAAAATAAGAAAAGTTGATGGTGCTATGG
>CAZMXJ010000018.1:0-9387 GCA_964570235.1 uncultured Clostridium sp.
TATTAAAGGATGGTAATAATGAAAGTATTTACAGTGGAAAATGAGTTAAGTGATATTAGGATAGATAAATATTTAATGGATTTACTTGGATTAAGTAGGAATAAAATACAAAAGATGATTGAAAGTGACAATATAACTGTAAATGATAAGAATATTAAAAGTAGTTATGTTGTTAGAGTAGATGATATTATAAAGGTTAATGAAGTAGTAGAAAGTACTGATATTCTTCCTGAAAATATTCCTTTAGATATTGTGTATGAGGATGATTATCTACTTGTTGTAAATAAACCAAGTGGAATGGTAGTTCATCCTGCTTTAGGGCATTATAGTGGTACTTTAGTAAATGCACTTATGTATCATACAAATTTAAGTAATAATGATATAAGACCTGGAATAGTTCATAGAATTGATAAGGATACTAGTGGTTTATTATTGGTAGCTAAGAATGATGATATTCATTTGGCTTTAAGTGAAGAACTTAGTAAAAGAAAAGTTAATAGGAAATATATTGCTTTAGTACATGGTGTGATAAATAATGAAACTGGTACAATAGATGCGCCTATTGGTAGAGATTTGTTTGATAGAAAGAAGATGAGTGTTACTGATATTAACAGTAAGCCTGCTATTACTCATTTTAAAGTTTTAGAACGTTTAAATAATGCTACTTTAATTGAATGTACGCTTGAAACTGGTAGGACACATCAAATAAGGGTTCATATGAATTATATAGGGTTTCCTATTGTTAATGATCCCGTATATGGAAGAAAGAAAATAATTAATAACTTTGGACAAATGTTACATGCTAAAAGTATAGGATTTAATCATCCTATTACTGGTGAATATATGGAATTTCATAAAGATGCACCTAAGGAATTTTATGAAATTGTTGATATTTTTAAATAGGAGGTTAGAATATGGAAATTTCTTTTAAAGATAAAGATGTTTTAGTTATGAAATTGCTTCATTATTTTATTACTGAGGCTGGATATAATCCTATTATATTAAGAGGGGTTAATAATGAAATATGGCTTGAAAATATGGATGCTCCTTATAAAATAGTTAGGATTAATACAGGTTATATACATAATAAGGAACAATATGATTTTGATATGTTTAAAACTAAGAAAATAATGTCTAGAGTGAAGATGAAGACTTTGTCATTTTCTTTAAATGCTTTATCATTATTTTTAGATTTAGGTGAAGATGTTCAAGTTATTTCTAATGATAAGATTGACTGTATAAAAGTAGTTGATGAGAATGATATTAAGAATTCTAATTTAATTTTAGATGCCTATCCTAGTATAAAGGAGAAGTTAGAGTTTAATGAAAAGGGAGTAGAGTTATTTGCCAAGATAACTAATGATATAAATAAGAAAAATTTGAAGGATGCTAAAGAAGCTGAAGAAGTATTTTCAGAAAAAACTCCATATATTACTTATGTTTTGATTGCTTTAAACGTTTTAATTTTTGTATTGATGTATTTAATAGGTAATGGTAGTGAAGATATAAATACTTTGGTAAGATTTGGGGCATTATCTAAAACTCTTGTTAATTATGGAGAATATTATAGATTATTTACTAGTGCCTTTTTGCATATTGGATTTCTTCATTTGCTTTGTAATATGTATGCTTTATATATTTTGGGTAAAGATATTGAGGGTTATTTTGGTAAGTGGAAGTTTTTGTTTATATACTTTGCAAGTGCACTTGTAGGTTCTTTTGTTTCAATAATATTTATGGATGAGTATACAATATCTGCAGGTGCAAGTGGTGCTATATTTGGACTTATGGGAGCATTATTATATTTTGGATATAATTATAGGGTAACACTTAATAATGCAGTTAATAGACAAATTATACCTGTTATATTGATTAATTTATTTTTAGGTTTTATTTCTTCAGGAGTTAATAACTTTGCACATATTGGAGGTCTTCTTGGAGGTTATATTGCTAGTACAGCAGTAGGTGTTAAGTATAAGACTAGTAAGAGTGAAAAAGTTAATGGTAGTATTGTTTTAGTTCTTTTATTATTATTTTTAATTTATATGTCTTTTTTTAGAGCATAATGTGTGATATAATTTAAAGAGGAGGATACGTATGAGAGATAAAAGTTTATTGATTAATAATGGAATTGATGTTGATAAGAGTTTAGAATTATTTGGCGACATGGAAATGTATGATGAAACATTAAGTGAATTTTTGGATGGTGTAGATAAGAAAATCGAAGATTTAAATAAAGCTAAAGAATCAAGTAATTCTCATGATTATGCAATTTATGCACATTCATTAAAAAGTGATGCTAGGTATTTAGGATTTACTAAGTTAGCTGAGATAGCATATAATCATGAAATGGCAGGTAAGAATAATGATATGTTCTTCATTTTCAATAATTATGATGAATTTATGAATGAAGTAAAAAGGATTATTAAAGTAGTTTGTGAGTACGTTGGTGTTAATAAGGAGGTACTTAAAACTGAAAATACAGTTTTAAGCGATAAAGTAATATTAGTAGTTGATGATTCTGATATTGTTAGAAATTTTATTAAAAAGATATTTAACAATATGTATGAAGTTAAGTTAGCAAGTGATGGAGAAGAAGCACTTAATTATGTTAAGAACTATGCAGATAATAAGATTGTAGGTATGCTACTTGATTTAAATATGCCAAATGTAGATGGGTTTCAGGTTTTAAAATATTTTGATCAAAATAATTTGTTTGATAAGATACCAGTCGCTATAATAACTGGGGTTGATTCAAAAGATGAACTTAGTAGAACATTAATGTATCCAATAGTTGATATTTTGAGTAAACCTTTTAATGAAACTAATGTTAAGAATATTATTGATAAAATGATTAAAAGTGAATAGACTACTTTTAATCATTTGTTTATAATACAAAAATACAGTAATTTATTTACTGTATTTTTGTTGTGTTTTTAAAATTAAGTTTTGCTACTTCTTTTAACTTATCAATTCCATATTTTTCTTTTATTTTTTTAGCCACATTATCTACATCTGTTCCTGCTCCAAGTGGTATTTTAATGTTCATTTTGTTTGATAATTCATCAATTTGTTTTAGGAAAATATATCTACTTATTATTGATGAACATGCAACTGATAAACATTTGTCTTCAGCTTTTGTAGTAAATGCTATATTTTTAACTATATGTTTACTATTTCTTAGGTGTTCATAATATTTTCTTGGATTAACAAATTGGTCTATTACAATCATATCATAATTAAAGTTTTCTTTATTTAAAAGCGTAAATAGGACTTTATTATGTAATATTGATTTTATTGCATTCATATTTATTGTTTCACTGTATATTGTATTATATTGTTCATTTGATAAAATTATTGTTATGTGTGGTATTCTTTTTATTAGTTCAGGGGCTATTTTAATTATTTTTTCATCTGTTATTTTTTTTGAATCTCTAACGCCTAGATTTTCTAGGAAAGATATATCTTTTCTATTAACATATGATGCAGTTACTACGATTGGCCCAAAATAATCACCAGTACCAACTTCATCACTTCCAATAGAATTAATGAAGTAATAGTCCGTATTATCTATTTTTTCGGTTTTGTCTTTATTATTTTCTTTCTTTTTTTCTTCAGGGTATTTTCCTGTAAGTGCTTTTTCTCTTTGTTTCCACATATCAGCATCTATATCTGCACTTATTCCTTGAAATACAACTTTATTTGATTCATATAAAGTTACCACAGTATCTTCTTCATCTGCTTGAAATATAGCGTATGGCGGAGTTTTATCTCTTTTTTTAAATTCAAAATATTCAATCATTTCTTTTTTTGTTTCATCACTAATCTTAAAACTAAATGTTTTTTGTTTATTCATGTAAATCACCTAATATTATTTTATCATATTTATGTTTATTTTTCTAATAATATATAATATAATGTAATTGTAAATCATATAAAAGGAGTGTAGATATGAATATTGTTGATGTTATTATATTGTTATTTCTTGGTCTTGGAGCAGTTACTGGTTTTATAAGAGGTTTTTTTAAACAAACAGTAATTTCAGTAGGAACAATTCTTGTTATAGTTTTGTCTTTTATACTAAAAAATCCATTATCGATGATTCTTTATGAGAACTTACCATTTTTTAAAATGGGTGGACTTACATCTTTAAATATACTGCTTTATGAAACTTTTGCATTTATAATTTGTGTTGCTATATTGTCAATAGTATTAGCTATAGTTATTAAGGTATCTGGTATAATTGAGACTATACTTAAAGTGACTGTTATTTTAGCTTTACCTTCTAAATTGCTTGGAGCATTGGTAGGTATAATTCATGCGATTGTGTTGATTTATGTGGGATTATTTATTGTTACTATGCCTGCATTTAATGTACCATATGTTGGTGAATCTAAATATGCAGATATGATTTTGAAGAAAACGCCTATTATATCTAATATTACGAATGATGTTATTACTTCATTTAATGAAATTGCTGAGTTTACTAAAAAAGAAATTGATATGAGTAATGTTGATATTACTAATAGAAAAATTGTTGAAATAATGTTAAAAAATGAAGTGACTACTATTGATAGTGTGAAATTACTTGTAGAAAAGGGTAAAATTAAAATTGATAATTTTGATGAATTAGTTTATACTTATGAGAGAAAGGAAGGTTAGGTATGTTAATACATGAATTTGATGAAAATAAACTTGATGAATTGATTAGTAAGGGTACGGTTGTTCTTGATTTTTTTGCAACTTGGTGTGGTCCTTGTAGGATGCTTGCACCTGAGCTTGAAAAACTTGTTGATAAGAATAAAAATGTAGTTGTATGTAAAATTGATGTAGATAATTATAGTGAAATAGCTAGAAGTTATGGTGTCATGACAATTCCAACACTAGTTTTATATAAAGATGGTAATATGATAAAAAAATCTTCTGGTTATATGCCTGTTGAAGCTTTGGAGGAATGGATAAGTTAAAGATGTTTATAACATCTTTTTCTATTGATTAAGTGTAAAATTTATGATATTCTATTTTTAGAATAGGAGAGGTTTCATGAAAAAAATTTATAGAATGCTTTTTGTTTTGTCTTTATTTTTTGTAGTTAGTAAAGTTAATGCAAGTCCTTCCAATTTGTATAAGTGTATTATTGATGCTTATAATGTTAATGCTGAAGTTAAGCAGGATTATTCATACAATATTTTGCCGGAGGAGTTAAATGAAATTACTACACTTGATTGTTCAAAGTATAAAGGTAGTATTGATAATTTGAATGGGCTTGATAGTTTAAGAGGGTTAAAGAGCTTAAATGTAAGTGGTAATGTTATTTTAGGCGGTAGTTTAAATTTAACGGGTACTTCTGGAATGTTGAGAAGTAATATTAAGCTTCCTTCTACGTTATCATTAACAGATATTAGTTATTCAGTAGAAAATCCAAATATAGTGAGTATTAAAAATGGTATAGTATATCCTTTAAAACCTGGTTCTACATATGTTACTATGACAGCAAAAGTAACTGGTAATGAAATAAAGGAAAAATATTTAGTTTCAGTAGCTGGTGAAACAATAAAAAAAAGTAGCAATGCTAAATTGGCGTCATTGTATTTGTCTCATGGTGAATTTAGTTTTAATAGTGATGTTAGAACTTATACTGTGGTTGTAGGTAACTCTGTAACTAGTGTGAAAATTAATGCAAGTGTATTAGACAAAAACGCTAGTTTTGTATCTGGATATGGACCAAGAACTGTTAATTTGAAAGTGGGGACTAATACTCAATATGTAAAAGTAAAAGCTGAAGATGGTACGATTAATACTTATACTATTTCTGTTATTAGAAGTGATGGTAATGATTTAAATACTAGGCTTATAAATATTGATCTTTCTATAGGAAACATAAAATTTGATCCTGATATTTATATTTATAATTTTACTGTAGATTCTAATGTGGATGAAATTGATGTTAAAGCTGTTGCAGAGTCATACTTATCAAAGGTTGAAGTTAGTGATACTAAGCTTAAGGTTGGAATTAATAAAATAACTATAACTGTTACTTCTGAGTCAGGTAATACGGCTAAGTACGAGTTAATTGTTACCAGAGAAGATTATGATTCACAATATAACTACCTTAAGAGTTTGAAAATAAGTAATTATGATATTAATTTTAGTAGAGATAAATTTACTTATGATATTAATATTGGTAATGAAAAGTCATTGATAATAACTCCGGTTTGTGAAAATACTGATGCGACTTATAGTATTGTTGGAAATTCGGATTTAAAGAACGGCTCTAAAATTATTGTTGAGGTAAGTGATAAAGAGGGTAGTATTCGGGAATATACAATTAATGTAAAAAAATCTTTTCTATTAGATTTATCGTTTTTAAGTAAATTAGAGTTTAAATGGATATTTCTTATTCTTGAGTTTATTATAATTTTTATTCTTATTTTAGTGATATTATTTAGACGTGGAAATAAGCCAAGAAAACCTAAAAAAGTTAAGATAAAAAAAGAAAAAAATAAGTCAGTAAGAGTTACTGCAAATATATGTAAGGCATGTGGAACTGTGAATGACATTAAGAGTAAAACTTGCTATATATGTGGTAATTTGTTAAAAGAACAAAAGTAAAATAAATTTATATATAAAATAAAAAAGACTTATAGTCTTTTTTATATTGTTCTAGTATTTGAAATGTCGTTTGTAAGTTTATCTGTAAATAAAATGCCGTCTAAGTGATCAAGTTCATGTTGGAAAGCTATAGCGAGTTCTTCTCTTGCTCTTATAATTATTTTGTTTCCATTTATGTCATATCCTTCGATTTTGATTCTAGCATATCTTTTTACGTACCCATTTGTTTCTCTATTAATACTTAAACATCCTTCACCAACCTCAGCAGCAATTAGTTCTTCTGAGTGACTTAAAACTTTTGGATTTACAATAATATAGGTATCAAATTTTTGCTCTGTATCATCTTCTTCTGTTACTTCATGTACTACAACAAAATATCTTTTTTTGATTCCTAATTGTATAGCTGCCATTCCCATACCTGGTCTTAAATTTCTTTCTTCTGCTAGTTCTTCGATTTGACTATCATGTAAATATTCTATCATATCGTTTATTGCTTTTTTGTCTTTTTCAGTTAATGGAAATGTTACATCTTCACTAATTAATCTTAATCTTTTATCTTTTTCGTCTAATATATCTTTTGTTTTTAGCATAATACTTCACCCCAAACACATAGATATTCTATCACAAATATGTAAAAAAGGAAATGTTTTTTCCTTTTTTACATATTTAGTTATTTATTAATCTTGCACCAAGTACTATAACTAGTAAAATAAATAATACTAATATAATGGCCCAGCCATTATTTGTTCCTCCATAATACTGCTGAGGATATTGACTATATGCTCCACAACAATTAGGGGAACCATAGCTATATCCACTGTTATATCCGTAATAATACATAATACACTCCTCCTTTACTATTTCTAATATAATGTATTACAAAAGTGTGTAAATTGTTATATTATTAACCTAAAATTAAACAAATATTTATTAAAATATGTTATTATATTAATAGTAGGAAGGTGCATTATGGTAAGTAAATTAAGAAAAATTGATAAACCATTATTTTTTGTAACTGTGTTTTTATTTATTTTTGGGCTTATAATGATTCTAAGCGCTTCATATGTTAAAGCAATAACTACTTTAGATAATGCATATTATTATTTAATAAGACAAGGATGTATACTCGTTGTTTGTTTATTTATTTTTATGTTTATAATAAATATTCCTATTCAAAAGTATAAAAATAATTATAAGTTAATTATATATTTTGCTATAGCACTTTTAGTTAGTTTGTATTTTTTTGGTATAACTGTTAATGGTGCAAGAAGTTGGTTATCATTTCCTGTTTTCAACTTTCAACCTAGTGAATTTGCAAAGATAGCAATTATAATATATATGGCTTGTTATTATGAAAAAAATAGAAATAATAAAGATGATTATAGAATTACTTTAAAACCATTTATTTTTGTTTTTATAATTTGTGCTCTTGTTGCTTCACAGCCAGATTTAGGTAGTGCGATAATAATATTTGGTATTAGTTTTGCTATGCTTTGTGCTGTTCCTTTACTTCCTATAGTTAAGAAAAAAACTCAAATGATTATATTTATTACAATTTTCTTTGGAGTTATTCTTATTACAATATTACTTTTAACTGGTAAATCTGGACTTTATGCATATCAACTCCAAAGATTTAATTTTTTAAAGCCGTGTCAGAGATATACTGAAGTTGGTACAGGATATCAAGTATGTAATTCTTACATAGCAATAAATAATGGGGGGTTGTTTGGAGTAGGTATTGGAAATAGTACTCAAAAATATTTGTATCTTCCAGAATCATTTACTGATTTTATTTTTCCTGTAATTGTTGAAGAATTAGGATTGATAACTGGTATATTGATTATTTTAGTATATGCTTATGTTATTTTTAGAATATTGTATATTGCAAAAAAATGTTACACATTATCTCATGGGCTAATATGCTATGGAGTAGCAGCGTATATATTTATACATATCTTTATCAATTTAGTAGGTGTTTTAGGACTTCTTCCATTAACAGGAGTGCCACTTCCTTTCTTAAGTTATGGAGGTAGTTATGCACTATGCTTAACTATTGGACTTACTCTTGTACAACGAATAAATATAGAAACTAGTATTTTAATGCAAGAAGAAAGATTAAAAAATAAAATTAGAGAAATATAGGGGTAAAAGGATATATATTAAAGAATAATCTCATAGGAGGTTATTTTTTTATGGAAAATATTATAAAGAGATATTGGTATTTAATTATTACCGTATTATTTTTAATTGCTATTATACTTGTTATAGGATACAAATGTATATTTCAATTACAAACAGAAAGTTTTGATGATATAAATGAGTTAGAAAGAGTAGAACTAAATAGTGAAATAGAAGAAGTGGATAATTATTATGTGGATATTAAGGGTGAAGTAGTAAAACCTGGTGTTTATGAGGCAAATCCAAATAGTAGAATAATTGATATTATTAAGCTTGCGGGAGGACTTACTAAGAATGCAGATACATCACTTATTAACTTGAGTAAAAAAATCAGCGATGAGATGAATATTAAAATATATTCTAAAGAAGAAGTAAAAAATGCAAAAGATAATTTGTCTAAAGATCCAGAAGTGATTGAAATAATAAAAGAAATAGAAAAAGAATGCATATGTCCAGATAATAATGAGGTATGTAATGATAATTCCAACAAGAATGATGCACTTATAGAGGATAATGAAAATCAAAATATTGATGGTAATAAAGATGAAAATAAATTATTAATTAATATAAATACTGCAACAAAAGAAGAGTTATTGG
>CAZMXJ010000019.1:0-9170 GCA_964570235.1 uncultured Clostridium sp.
TAAGATTTAATATATTAAAAATTATTGTAATAATATCTTTTTCTATAATGTTTATTAGATTATTTTTTATATCTGTTGTGGATAATAAAAAGTATAAAGAAAGTTTAAATCATTTAGTTTATTCTACAGTAGAAGGTGAAAGTTCTCCAAGGGGAAGAATATATGATAGAAATCATAAACTTCTTGTAGATAATGTTGGTATTAAGAGTATTTATTATAAAAGAGTAAGTGGTATGAGTATTGATGATGAAATAGAAGTTGCTAAGGCATTAAGTGAAGTTTTAGATTTAAGTTATGATAGTGTTACTACTAGTATGATTAAAGATTTTTATCTAGTTTTAAATAGAAATATTTCTGATGAAAAGATTAAAGATGAGGAATGGGAAAAACTTAAGCAAAGGAAAATTACTAGTTCTGATATACTTTTACTTAAAAGAGATAGAATTACTGAAGAAGAACTTAATAGTATAGATAAAAATGTTGCATATATATATTATTTAATGAATAATGGTTATTCATATCAAGAAAAATTGATTAAGAAAAATGTATCTGACCGTGAGTATGCAATTATAAATGAATCGCTTGATAAATATAATGGTGTAGTACCAAAACTTAGTTGGGAGAGAAAATATTTATATGGTGATACTTTAAGAGGTATATTTGGAAATGTCTCAAGCGTTGAAGTGGGAATTACCGAAGAATTAAAGAATCATTATTTAGATAAAGGATATAAATTAACTGATAGAGTTGGATTGAGTGGGATAGAATTACAATATGATGAGTATTTACAAGGAAAAAAAGCAATTTATAAAAATTTAGGGAATGGTTTAGAACTTGTGAGTGAAGCAAAAAGAGGAAATGATATAGTTTTGTCTATAGACATAGATTTACAAATAGAGGCAGAAAAGATAGTTGAGAAAGAAATGTTAAAAACTAAGAATGAGCCTAATACTGAATATTTTAATAGAGTATTTTCTGTAATTAGTGATCCAAATAATGGGGATATTTTAGCGTTAGTTGCAAAAATATTAAATAAAAATAAGGTATATGATTATACAGCATATCTTCCTACGTCTTCTGTAACTGTTGGTTCTGTTATCAAGGGTGCAAGTATTTCTGTTGGATATAAAGAAGGTGCAATAGATATCGGGACAGTTTTTAAAGATGAATGTATCAAACTTATGAATACTCCTTCTAAGTGTTCTTGGAATAGAAATGGATTAGGATATTTGAATGATGTTAATGCCTTAAGACTTTCCTCAAATTCATATCAGTTTAAAATAGCAATGAAAGTGGCAAATTTTAATTATTATTATAATGCACCCTTTTCTTTTAGTAATGATTCATTTAATATATATAGAACAATGTTTAATTCATATGGTTTAGGTGTTAAAACAGGAATAGATTTGCCAAATGAGAGTATTGGAATAGTTGGTTCAAATGATACACCAGGTCTTCTTCTTGATTTTTCTATTGGGCAATACGATACATATACACCTTTTCAACTTACTCAATATATTAATACTATTGCAAATAAGGGTAGTAGAATAAAATTGAATCTTTTAAAAAGTGTTCATAAAAGTAGTAATAGTGAGCTTAGTGATGATATATTGCTTTATAATAATGCATATATCTTAAATAAAGTTGATTTAGATGAAAAATATATAAATCGAATTAGAGAAGGTTTTAAAGCTGTTTTAGGCTATAATGGTACAGGATATGGTTATATTGATCTTAAATATAATCCAGCAGGTAAGACTGGTACTTCTCAAAGCTTTCATGACAGTGATAATAATGGAGTAATTGATAAAGAAACAATTACATCTACTTTTGCAGGATTTGCACCATTTGATAAACCCCAAATGAGTATAGTCGTTGTTACTCCTGATGTTAGTCATATATATGGTACTTCTTATCTTTCTTCAATAAATAGAAGAATTAGTCAACAAATTAGTAAAAAATACTTTGAAATTTATAATGATGAATAGTATTTAAAGATGTAATAGACAAGTCTAAAGTATCTTGTATAAAAAGTAAATTTAATTTACTTTACCATTTTGTTGAAACCAACAAAATGGTTGAAATAGGTTACAGTGCATAAAAAATATTGATTATAAACTATTAAGATATATATGTTATTTAGTTTAAAATTATAATTTATAAATTTAAATCTAAAATTTATAGACCATTTTGGCTATGCTTGAAAATGGTTTAAATTATCTCTTATTTTAATATTTTTAAGGTAATATTTAACTTTTAAATATAAATATATAATAGGAGATGATTAAGATTGAATGAATTAGAATTATATAAAGAGAAAATATTTGATGATATTAAGCATATTGATGAGTATGGAAATGAATATTGGTTTGCAAGAGAATTACAATTCATACTAGAATATAAAAGATGGGATAAATTTTCAAATGTAATAAATAAAGCGAAAATTTCATGCATAAAAAGTCAATATCAGATTAATGACCATTTTCTCCAAGTGGGAAAAATGGTTGAAATAGGTTCTGGGGCATTAAAAAAAATTATTGATTATAAATTATCAAGATATGCATGTTATTTGATAGTTCAAAATGCTGATCCAAGTAAAGAAGTTGTTGCCTTAGGACAAACCTATTTTGCTATCCAAACTAGAAGGCAAGAAATTAATGATAAAGAATATGAATTGCTTTCAGAAGATGAAAAAAGAATATATCAAAGAAATTTAACTAAAAAGGGTAATCATTCACTAAATATTACTGCAAAAAATGTAGGAGTTAGGAATTTTGATAAATTTCATAATTATGGTTATAAAGGTTTATATAATGGTGAAACCGCAAATGATATTGCTAAAAGAAAAGGTTTAAGATATAGAGAAGATATTCTAGATAATATGGGTAGTGATGAATTAATTGCAAATTTATTTAGAATTTCACAAACTGAACAGAAATTGCGTAAAGATAATACTTTAGGAGAATATAATGCAAATAAAGTTCATTATAATATTGGAAAAAATATTAGAGAAGTAATTGCAAAAAATGGTGGAATAATGCCAGAAGATTTACCTACGCCTGAAAAAAGTTTAAAGAAAATAGAAAAAGAAAACAAAAATAAGCTAATAAATATTAAATAAAATTGTAGAAACTTCGGTATTAGTCAACAAATTAGTAAAAAATACTTTGAAATTTATAAATAATTTGCTATAATAAAGAAGTTAAAAAGAAGGAGTGTGTTTTATGGCAAAGGCTGGTAACAGAGAAAGAATTACTTTAGTATGTACTGAATGTAATGAAGAAAACTATAGAACAGTAAAAAATAAGAAAAAAACTACTGAAAGATTAGAATTAAATAAGTATTGTTCTAGATGTAATAAATCAACAAAACATAAAGAAAAGAAATAGTTTAGTAATTAGGGGGATTTTATGAAAGTTATATTTGGACATACAACAAATGATATTTTGAATGACATTAATCGTACTGGTAATATGGTTAGTGGGAAAGTTGTTCAAAAGAATACAAAAAAATTAGTTAAAAAATATGTACCTAAAGTATGTATAGGTAGGAAAGTTATATAGGTGAATTCTATGGTTAATGTTAATGATATTAAGAATGGTATGACTATTGAAGTTGATGGTAATATCTATACAATTTTAGAATTTCAACATGTTAAACCTGGTAAAGGTGCTGCATTTGTAAAGATGAAGTTAAAGAATTTAAGGACTGGTTCAATTATTGAACAAACTTTTAATTCAAGTACAAAAGTTGGTAAAGCAATGATTGAAAAGAAAACTATGCAGTATTTATATAATGATGGTAATAATTATATTTTTATGGATATGAATGATTATTCACAAATAGAATTGCCATTATCACAAATTGAGGAAGAAAGTAAGTTTTTGACAGAAAATTCTGAAGTTGATATTTTATATTATAATTCTGAAATGTTAGGTATTAATTTACCTGAAAAAGTTGAATTAGAAGTTGTTAAGACAGAGCCAGGTATCAAAGGTAATACTGCAACAACTGCTACTAAGGAAGCTGAGTTAAATACAGGATTAGTAATAAGAGTTCCTTTGTTTATTAATGAAGGTGATGTTGTAATTGTATCAACTAAAGATGGTAAGTATGTATCAAGAAAGTAATATACTTTCTTTTTTTTGTAATATTTTATAGTTTAATAAATAAAATATTATAGAAAATGGAGGATACTATGATAAATAAACAAAAATTATGGTTTTTAACTTTATTTAGTCTTATTTTAGTTTTAAGTGTTTACTATATAACAATGCCAAGTGATCTGTTAAGTGGTAGTGATAATGATGAATCTTCTATTGTTGTAAATATGAAAGAAGAGGACTCTTTGTCTGCACTTAGAGTTCTTTCTGCTGAAGAAAGACTTAAAGAAATGGAAGATTTAAGAATGATATTAACTAATATAGATAGCACTTTAGATGAAAAAAATAATGCATATGAAAAATTACAATTGATTGAAGAAACAAAGGGAAAAGAAAGTAAATTAGGATCAAAAATTAAAGAGGAATATAATTTAGAATCTTTTATAAAAATTGAAAATAATCAAATAAAAGTAGTTGTAAAAAGTGATAAACATAGTTATGAACTTGCTAATAATATAATTAGGAGTATTCAGGAAGAATATGATGAGAAAATGTATATTTCAGTTAAATTTCAATAGATATTTCTATTGCTTTTTTCTATAAATTGGAAGGTAAAATAAAAGTTTTTTTGTTAATAATAATAATGTAGCCTATGAAATAAAGGAGATGTATTTATGATTTTTAAAAAATTTAAAAATGCATTTCTATCTTTTTTACTTATAATGTGCATATTACCATATAATATACTTGCGTATTCAGATTATGTGGCTGTTTCTGGTAAAAATATAGGTATACAAATTAAATCAAAGGGAATAATGGTAGTTGGTTTATATACTATAGACGGTGTTTCTCCTGGTAAGGATGCTGATATCAGTTTAGGTGATAGTATAATTAGAATAAATGACATTGAAGTTAATAATATTAATGAGATGGTAAATGTTATTACTAACGTCAAAAATAAAGAATCAGTAAAAATTACCTATGTTAGAAATAATAAAGTTAATGAAACTACACTTAAATTGGTTAAAAGTAACGACAATATATACAAAACAGGGCTTTATGTAAAAGATGAAATTAATGGTGTCGGAACTCTTACTTATATTGATCCAAAAACTATGATGTACGGTGCATTAGGACATGAGATAATTGATAAAAATACTTCTTTAAAAATGGAAATTAAAGAGGGGAAAATTTATAATTCTAATGTAACTAGTATAACAAAAAGTTCTTTTGGTAATCCTGGTGAGAAGAATGCTCAAATTTATACTAATGATGTTTATGGTACTATAAATAAGAATACTACAAGTGGTATATTTGGTAAATATACTAATAATATTGATGATTTAAGTTTATATAAGGTTGCTACAGCTGATGAAATAAAATTAGGTAAAGCTAAGATACTTACTGTTCTTTCTGGCACTGATATAAAAGGTTATGATATAAATATAACAAGATTAAATAGTACAAATTCAAAAATCAAGAATATTGCTTTTGATATTGTTGATGAAGAATTATTAAGTAAAACTGGTGGTATAGTTCAAGGTATGAGTGGTTCACCAATAATTCAAAATAATAAAATAATAGGTGCAGTAACTCATGTAGTTGTAGATAATCCAGAAAAGGGATATGGTATATATATTACTAATATGTTAGAAGAGATGGAAAAATAAAAAATAAGAGAAAATTCTCTTATTTTTTAATTCATTTCTTTATTTTTAACTGGTTTTTTTGTAGTTTCATCAATATATTTAAGATTCAAATAATCATCTTCGTAAATAGGCATTTCTTTTTTTGATAGATATTTATCGATTTGATGTGAAATAAAGTGATATATTATTGCAAATACGGGTACACCAAAAATCATACCAACAAATCCAAATAAACCACCAAATATTACTATAGCAAATAATACCCAGAAACCTGAGATGCCCGTTATATTACCAACAATTTTTGGCTCTAATATATTGCCTTCAATTTGTTGCAATATTACAATTAAAATTGAAAAATATAACGCTTTAAGTGGACTAATCATTGCTATTAAAATAACACTTGGAATCCATCCGATAATTGGTCCAAAGAAAGGAATAACATTAGTTATTGCTACAATCATACTTATAAGTAAGGCATAAGGTAAATTAAATATAAGCATTCCAATATAACATGCTGTTCCAATAATTAATGAAGTTAATAATTTACCTTTAACAAATCCATTAAATATTTTGTAACTATATCTAGCACCTTTTAATAAACTATTTCCTTTTTTAATTCCTAATATAGTATAAGTCATTTTCTTAAGTTGAGCAATAAATTTATTTTTATTAGCAAGGATATATATAGAAAACACTAATCCAATGATAAAGTTAGTAATAAAATTATACATGTCATTAAGACCTGTTGTAACACTAGACATAATCATTTCCATCTGTGGAAGTACTGCACCACTTATCCACGAAAGTATTGAAGTAGATGAATCATTTACTGCGGATAAAATCATTTCTTCAAGTGCTGGACTTTCTTTTAATATATTTCTAATCCAATTTTCAATATTTTGTACATTACTTGACCAAGATTCAATAATTCCTAAAATACTAATCATTAGTTTAGGTATTAATATATATAGTATTAAAAATATTGTCAAAAATAACACTGCTATAGATATCGAAATACTTAAAATTTTTGACCATTTTTTTGCTTTATCTTCATTTTTAAATTTTGATCTAAATAATTTTGTTAATTTTTTATCAAAATAATTAAATATTTGTGTAAGTATAAATGCGATTACAATGCCATATATAAGTGGTCTTAAAATTTGTAATATATTAACAAATATTGCAAATATATCGTTAAGTCTTAAAAAAAAGAAATAAAGAAGCAAACTAGCTCCAATTACAGCAAAAGCTGTTAAACCAGAATAAAGATATTTATTTTCAATTTTTTGTTTCATAAATTACCTCCATAGTAGTGGAGCAATAATTGAAATTACTACGCTACTTACCATAAGTATGAGTGCAAACCATACAAATACTTTTCCTAATTTTTTCATTATATTCACCTCAGTATAATTATAACATAATAAGTAATATTTTAAAATTAATTTAATATAATTTGTTGAGGTGATAGTATGAATAAGTTAATAAATATAATATTTAAAGATATTAAAAGAGACAAAAGTATCTATTTTTCGTTAATTTTAGTTTTAGCAATTTCTCTAATATTTGGAATATTCTTTATTACTATTTTAGAACAAGAACATAAATTATTAGTAACGAATCATATTAACACGTACTTTGAAAGCGTAAAAAATGGAGGATTTAAATACAATTTATTAAATAATATAACTAATAATAATATAACGTTATTTATTTTATGGATTTTGGGATTTTCTATTATTGGGCTTCCTTTAATTATTGGAATTCTTTTTTACAAAGGTTTTTCACTTTCGTTTACTATTACAAGTCTTATATATAATTTTAGACTTGATGGAATATTTTTAAGTTTTATATATATTTTTCCGCATTTAATACTAAATTTATTATTTTATTTTGTTACTGCATATTATTCATTTAAAATGTCTTTAAATTTATTTGGAATAATATTAAATAAATCAAAATTTAGTCCATCAATTTTAAAAAAGTATTTGTTTATTTTAGTAGTATCCTTATTTTTTTTATCTTTGAGTGCATTATATGAAACTTATATACTTCCGTACTTAATAAAAATTATTTACTAATTTATAAAATAATGTATAATAAAATTGGTGATTGTTATGAAAGTTGTTATTGGAATGAGTGGTGGAGTTGATTCATCTGTTGCTGCTTATTTGCTACAAAAAGAAGGTTATGAAGTAATTGGATTATTTATGAGAAATTGGGATGCGACTATTAATAATGATATTATGGGTAATCCAACTCTTAATAATAATATATGCCCACAAGAACAGGATTACAATGATGCAAAGGATGTATGCGATAAATTAGGTATTCCACTATATAGGGTAGATTTTGTTAAAGAATATTGGGATTATGTATTTACTTATTTTTTGGATGAATTAAAAAAAGGTAGAACTCCTAATCCTGATATAATGTGTAATAAATACATAAAATTTGATTTATTTATTAAAGAGGCAAAGAAATTAGGAGCTGAATTTATTGCTACTGGACATTATGCAAGAAAAGATGGGAAATATTTATTAAGAGGAATTGATAATAATAAAGATCAAACATATTTTTTATCACAACTTAATGAAAAACAATTAGAAAATGTATTATTTCCGGTTGGAGATTTAAATAAAGAAGAAGTAAGAAAGATAGCAAATGAGATAGGATTATCTACTGCTTCAAAAAAGGATTCAACAGGTATATGTTTTATTGGTGAAAGAAATTTCAAAGAATTTTTAAAAAATTATTTACCTAATAAAAAAGGTGATATTATAAATATTGATACTAATGAAAAAGTTGGAGAACATATTGGGCTTATGTATTATACAATAGGACAAAGAAGAGGTCTTGATGTGGGTGGTACACTAGATAAATTATTTGTTGTTGGTAAAGATTTAAGTAAGAATATTTTATATGTATCTTTAGGAGAAGATAATAAATATTTATATTCAGATAGTTGTATTGTAGAAGAGGTTAATTTTAATTGTGAATTAAGACCTACAAAATGTACTGCAAAATTTAGATATAGACAAAAAGATAATGATGTAAAGATTAACTATTTAGAAAATGGTGAATTATTAGTTGAATATGACAATATAAAGGCGGTTACTCCTGGACAAGCATGTGTATTTTATGTAGGAGATAAATGTATTGGTGGAGGTATTATTAAAGAGGTAAGGAAAAACAGCAAGAAGTTGTGGTATTTATTATAAAATATTTTTTAATATAAAACATATTATGAAAGAAAACGTTATTTTATGCAACACTCAATTTCGATAACTAATGTTAAAGGAAGTAAAGAGTTAGTTGATGGAGTAATAACATTGATATCAAACTTATAAAAAGATTGCTTTTGCAGTCTTTTTTTCTATGAAAGTATACCTTTAATCTTTTATTTATTATAATGAAG
>CAZMXJ010000020.1:0-8828 GCA_964570235.1 uncultured Clostridium sp.
AGAAACAGGTGAAGTAAGTAGTGAATGTTCAACAGATGTATCGTGCTTTAGTTATGATGAAATACAACAAATATCCAGTTTTGATATAAACGAAGAAGCGTGTAAGACGTATTTTGCAGGACTAGGTTTTCCTACTGATGTGTTTGAAACGATATGTGCAGGTGGAGAACTTGAGGGATTAACCATGAAAGATGCGATTAATGCAGGTGAAATACCAACGTCAGAACTGGAAACAGCAGGAGTAATAAGTAATGTACAATACTCTGAATCAGTTATATCAATAACAGATTATGATGAAACTTGTCCTAAAGATGTGTTGATGCCAGGCAAGATAGACAATAAGACTGTTGTTGCAATAGGAAGAAATGCATTTGAAAGTAATGAATTAACAAGTGTAATCATCCCAAATAGTGTAACAACAATAGGAAGTGATGCATTTTGGAGTAATCAACTAACAAGTGTAATCATCCCAAATAGTGTAACAACAATAGGACATGAGGCATTTGCTAATAACAAACTAACAAGTGTAACGATTCCAAATAGTGTAACAACAATAGGAGATTGGGCATTCACTAGTAATCAACTAACAAGTGTAACGATTCCAAATAGTGTAACAACAATAGGAAGTGGTGCATTTAGGATTAATCGACTAACAAGCGTAACGATTCCCAATAGTGTAACAACAATAGGAAGTAGTGCATTTTTTAAGGCTAGTTTCTCTAATCCAAATTTAACATCAATAATAAATACTACTGGAAGAAGTTTTGATTGGAATTATATTATAACTGGAAGTAGTGGAGCATCTTCTATAACAGGTACTTATAATGGTGTTAATGTAACTACTGAATAAAAATAGACATAGACTGATACATTTAAAAAGACATATTTGTGTCTTTTTTCTTTATATTTTTTCTTTCCAAAAATTTCTTTTATTTTTATTCTATTTTTAATAGACAAAAAAATGAAAATATGTATAATAAGTATTGTTTCTGGGAGGGTGTGCTTATGGTTAAAACAAATTTACCAGTAATAATACTTAAAGGTGCAGTACTATTACCATATTGCGAATTTAGACTTGATTTAAGTAATGCTTATGAAAAGCACATTCTTGAACTTGCTGAAAAATCTCACGATTCTCATATACTTATCGTGAGTCCTTCTAATCCAATTGAAGAAAATATAGATGTTAAAGATTTACCTAAAATTGGTACAGTAGCGAAAATAACAATGAAAATGCAGATTGGTAAAAATACAAGAATTATATTAGAAGGAATAAATAGAGTTAATATTCTTGAATATAAAGATTATCTTAATGAAGAAAATGTTTTAGATGCGGTTATTACATCAACTACTCAATTTGCAATGTCACCAGTTGATGAAAAGGCATTAGTTAGAAAATTATTAAGAAGAGTAGAATCTTATGTTAATAAAGTACCTAATGTTAGTAATAGTATTCTTGCTCAAATATCTGATGTTAATAGTATTTCTAAAGTAAGTGATATAGTTGCGAACTTTCTTCCTACTGATTTTGATAGAAAAATTGAATATCTTCATACTATAAATCCATATAAGAGAGTTATTATGCTTTTTGAAGATATTAAAACAGAAGAAGAAATTTTAGAATTAGATAAGAAGATAGATATAAAACTAAAAAAAGCACTTGATGATAGTCAAAAAGAATTTATATTAAGAGAAAAAATAAGGCTTATAAGAGAAGAACTAGGGGATGTTAACTTAAAAGAAAGCGATGTAAACATTCTAAAGAATAAAATAGATAAATTTAAATGCCCTAAAAATATAAAAGATAAGCTTTATAGTGAACTAAAAAAGTATGAACTAATGAATTCTAATTCACCTGAACTAGGTGTAGTTAGAAACTATATAGAACTTATGCTTTCTTTACCTTGGGAAGAAAGTACTAAGGAGAATAAAGATTTAAAGTTAGCAAGAAAGAGACTAGACGCGACTCACCATGGTCTTGATAAGGTAAAAGATAGAATTATTGAATATCTTGCTGTAAAAGAGTTAAGTGATGGTTTAAAGTCACCAATAATATGCTTAGTAGGGCCTCCTGGTGTAGGAAAAACTACTCTAGCAAGATCTATCGCAGATTGTACAAATAGAAATTTTGTTAAAATATCGGTGGGTGGAGTTAATGATGAAGCTGAAATTATTGGACATAGAAGAACTTACATTGGTTCAAATCCAGGTAGAATCATTACTGCAATGAAAAAATCAAAAAGTAATAATCCAGTATTTCTAATTGATGAAATTGATAAGATGACTAAGGATATAAAAGGAGATCCTGCAAGTTCATTACTTGAAGTATTAGATCCTGAACAAAATAAATATTTTGTAGATAGTTATGTAGAAGAAGAATTTGATTTATCTAAAGTTATGTTTATATTAACTGCAAATTATCTATATCAAATACCTGAAGCCTTAAGAGATAGGTTAGAAATAATTGAGTTAAGTGGATATACTGAATATGAGAAACTAGATATTGCTAAAAAACATATAGTTAAAAATCAAATAATAGAACATGGTCTTTCTAATAAAAGTGTTTCTATTTCAGATAATGCGATTTTAAGTATTATTAGAAATTATACAAAAGAAGCAGGAGTTCGTGATTTAGAAAGAGAAATAGCTAAAATACTAAGAAAGATTGCAACTAGTATTGTAAATAATGAAGATATAAAGAAAAAGTATTCGATTACTGAAAAAAATATCGAAAATTATTTAGGCAAAAAGAAATATTTAATTGATGAAAATGATAAAAAGCTTCCACCTGGTGTAGTAAATGGGCTTGCGTATACTGAATTTGGTGGTACTATACTACCAATTGAAGTTATTTATTATAAAGGTAAAGGTAACTTAATTTTAACTGGTACTTTGGGAGACGTCATGCAAGAAAGTGCCAAAATTGCTCTAAGTTATATCAAAAGTAATTATGAAGAATTTGGTATAGATTATGACTTGTTAAGTGAAAGTGATATACATATTCATGTACCGGAAGGCGCAGTTCCAAAAGATGGGCCAAGTGCAGGTATTACACTAACTACTGCTTTAATAAGTGCATTTACAAAAAAAGAAGTAGATAATAAACTAGCTATGACAGGAGAAATTACTTTAACAGGTGAAATTCTTCCAATAGGTGGTCTTAAAGAAAAATGTATTGGTGCACATAGAAGTGGTATAAATAGGATAATATTACCTATAAAAAATGAGAAAGATATAGAAGATGTACCTGAAGAAATAAAAAAAGATATTAAATTTATATTTGTAAAAAACTATAAAGAAGTTTATAAAATAGTGTTCGAAGTAAAATAGTAGCCAAAATAAATATAAAATACAGGAATAGAATTGATAGTTCTATTCTTTTTTGTTATACTAAAGTTGGTGATAATATGACAGTACATATAAATGCAAAAAAAGAAGATATAAGTAACGTAGTTATAATGCCAGGAGATCCACTACGCGCTAAGTTAGTCGCAGAAACATATTTAACTGATTATAAATTAGTAAATTCTACTAGAAATATGTTAGGGTATACTGGTTACTATAAGGGGAAAAAGGTAACAGTAATGGCTAGTGGTATGGGAAACGCTAGTATGGGGATATATTCATATGAACTATTTAATGATTATGATGTTGATTATATAATAAGAGTTGGTACAACTGGTGCGTACTCTAAAGATTTAAATTTGTATGATTTAATACTTGTAGATAAGTCATATAGTAATAGTGCATATGGTATAAATTTAGGTTATAATAATAATTATATAGAAAGTTCTTCAAAAATTAATGGAGTTATAGGGGAATGTGCAAATAAAAACAATATAAATATAATAAGAGGAAACATTCATTCTACAGATACTTTTTATACTAAAGATTATAGTGAATATTTAAAATACAATTGTATAGGTGTTGAAATGGAAACATTTGCTCTTTTTGTGAATGCAAAAATGCTTAATAAGCATGCTAGTGCTATATTAACTGTTTCTGATAGTTTAGTAACAAAAAAAGCAATATCAAGTGAAGAAAGAGAAAAAAGTACACTAAAGATGATTGAATTAGCATTAGAATCATCATTAAACCTATAAATTGTGTTTTTTTTCGCATAATAAATATGAGAGGAGTAAACATATGAAATATGAAAAAATTAATTTAGAATCGTATAATTTACATTTTATTACTACAGATAAGTTTAAAACTACTACTATTTCAGTAAATTTTAGAGAAAAAGCAAGAAAAGAAGATATAACAATAAGAAAATTTTTATTTCAGATGTTATGTTCTACTTCCTTAAAATATAATACAAATAGATTATTTGAAATCAAATTAGAAGAATTATATTCAACAAGTTTAGGATATTCAAATACAATGTTTGGTAATCTAATAAATAGCTATATAGATATTAAATTTTTAAATGAAGAATATAGTGATGAACATTTACTTAATGATGCAATAGAATTCCTGTTTGAACTTATATTTAATCCTAATGTAAAAGACAATAAATTTGATACTAAAACTTTTAATCAAATAAAAGATAAAATGAATTTGATACTTGATTCCAAAAAAGAAAATATTCAAAAATATACATTAAATAGATCATTAGAACTAATGGATAATTTAGATCCAATATCATTTAATTTATGGGGTTATAAATATGATTTAGATAATATTACTGAAGAGTCGTTGTATGAGTATTATAAAAAGGTACTTAAAAATGATATTATTGATGTATTTATTGTTGGTAATATTGATAAAGAAAAAATAGTAAGTATATTCAAAGAAAAATTTAAGATTAATACAATTAAAAATAATGAAATAGATTCATTTGTTAATTATGGTAAATGTCCAAAAGCAAAAACAGTTATTGAAGAGATGAACTTAAAACAATCCAAAATATCTATTATATTAAAAGCACTAAACTTAAGTATGTTTGAAAGAAGATATGTACTTCCTTTATATACTTCAATATTAGGTAGTGGGGGAACATCAAGATTATTCACTAATGTAAGAGAAAAAAATTCACTTGCATATACGATTACAGCTATGCCTAAAATACCTAATTCAATAATAATGATTTATGGTGGAATAGATGAAGAAAATTTTGAAAAGGCATTAAAATTAATAAAGAAGGAAATAAAACTTAAAAAGGTAACAGAAAAGGAACTAGAAAACGCTAAAAAGGAATACATTGCATCAGTAAATATACTATTTGATAGTCCTGCAAATATAATAAATTATTATTTTGGAATAGAAGTGTTTAATGCAGACACTATTGAAGAAAAAATAGAAAATTATAATAAAGTAACTATATCAGATATTGAAACACTTGCAAGTAAAATCAAGATTGCAATGATATATTTATTGAAAGGAACATCTAATGAAGAAGAATAAAATTAATTTCTATAATGAAGAAATATATTACGAGAAAATTGATAATGGGCTTGAAATATATATTGTTCCAAATAATAATGTTAAAGATGTATTTGTAACTTTTACTACCAAATATGGAGGATGTAATTATCCATTTTATATAAATAACAAATATATGGAAGTTCCAAATGGCATTGCACATTTTTTGGAACATAAAATGTTTGAGCAAAAAAATGGAATTGACCCATTTACTTTCTATAATAAATCTGGGACATATTGTAATGCATTCACTAATTATTTTAATACATCGTACCTATTTGCAGGATGTGATAATTTTGATGAGAATTTAATTTATTTGCTTGATTATGTCCAAGAACCATATTTTACAGATGAAAGTGTTGAAAAAGAAAAGGGTATAATAGAACAAGAACTAAAAATGTATGATGATATGCCTGATAACATTATATACGAAAGAACTATATATAATTTATTTAACAAGCATCCAATAAAGTATCCAGTAGGCGGTACAGTTTCAGACATAATGAAAATAACAAAAGAAGAATTATACAATTGTTATAAAACATTTTATAATCCGAAAAATATGTTTATTATAATTACGGGTAATGTAGACGCTAAACATACTATTGATTTAATAAAGAAAAATCAAAAAACAAAAGTTTTTGAAGAAATAAACGTTAAGTTAGAAGAAATAAAAGAAGAAGATAAAGTAGCAGTAGAAAGAGAAATAATAAAACATAATGTAGTAGTTCCTTATGTATCATACGGAATAAAAATTCCAGTAAGAGAGTTTAAAGGAATTGATAAGAAAAAGAGAAATTTATATTTATCAAGTATATTCAACATATTATTTGATGAGACATCACTATTTTATGAAAGAATGAAAGATGAAGATTTACTAGATACTCCTATTGATATAGATATGCTTGATACAAATGAACACAAGGTATTTATGTTTACATTTAAGTCAAAACATTATGAAAGAATAATTAATGAAATTGATAAGGTATTAAAAAATATTGAAATAACAAAAGAAGATTTAGAACGAAAGAAAAAAGTTAATATAAGTAATCTTTTATATACATTCGATGATATATCAAGAACTAATAAATTACTTCTTAATGATAAAATAATGTATGATGACATACATACAAATATATACAACATAATAAAGAGTATGAACAAAAAAGAAATGGATGAAATAATTTCAAAAATAGATACTAGTAATAAAAGTATATTAATTATTGAAAATCAAGATGAATAATTTTCTTGATTTTTTTCTTGTTTCTATTTTACAAAATAAATATTTGAGTTATAATACTTATGTAAGTGTCCTCGTAGCTCAGTAGGATAGAGCGATCGCCTCCTAAGCGATAGGTCGTTGGTTCGACTCCAATCGGGGACGCCAGATGAACATTTATGTCTTGAAACTCTAATAATTTCAGGACATTTTTTAAATAAAACAAATAGAAAAAAGTGCACAAATAAATTTGATTATATAAAAGAACTACCACTATTATCATCAACTAATGAATAGTTAAAAGAGGTAGATAGTAAAGTATAATCAATCTAAAAGATGTGCTAAATAATAGTAAAAAAAGAAATTCTTATATAATAAATAATATAGTAAGAATATAAAGTGAAAGTATAAATATAATGAAAGGCATAAAAGAATATATAAAAAGTGAAGAAATGCATGAATCTATAAAGTCAAATAATTTTAACTTTTGTTCTATAATTTATTATAAAACCTATAAAAATTAATTAAAAATAATCAAAAATATGTTATGATAACAATAGAATAACAAGATAGTTATATTTATAATTTTAGTTATGGAGGAATAAAAATGGATAATGATAGAATAACTTTGTTAAATGGAATTTTAAAATCTGGGATTTCGCCTATATTATTAGAAGATTTTCCGGTAAATGTATTTTCAGATGCTGTAATACTAGAATCTAATTGTAACTCATCAGAACTAAATGGGCATTATGAAGAGACAGAATTTTGTCCACCAAGTTGGTATACAGAATTAGTTAATAAAAGTATGCCTGTATTAGTAATAAATAATATAAATAAAATTCCAAAT
This sequence comes from uncultured Clostridium sp., assembly GCA_964570235.1. GTDB lineage: Bacteria > Bacillota_I > Bacilli_A > RF39 > UBA660 > CAG-1193. The sequence goes on from CAZMXJ010000020.1 coordinate 7,494, forward strand.
AATGAACAAATTAAATTTATTGAAATACTCAAATATAATAAAATAAGCACATTTGAATTACCTAAAAACTGCATAATTGTTGTAATTGCAAATAACATGAAAGAATATCCAATTACTGAAGAAGTATATTCTTTAGTAGCGCATATCTAAGGTGTAGTTATGAGCTTAAATATAAATTCAGTAAAAAATAGAATACTTGTTAAGTATCCTTTATTTGGTAATATTGTTGCAAATGTAATATTTGAAGAAAGTTATAATGAGCGTACAGCAGCTACAGATGGAGAGCATATATATTATAATCCTACTTTTGTCATGAGTCTTAATGAAGATGAACAATTATTCCTTTTTGCACATGAAATATGTCATATAGCATTTAATCATGTATTTAGATGCGAAAATAGAATTGCTAAACTATGGAATATTGCAACAGATGCAGTAATAAATGCACTTTTAGTTAACGATGGTCTTCCATTAATTAATGGCGGAGTTAATATTCCAAATTCTATAGCCTATAATGCTGAAGATTTATATTGCATGTTATTAGAAAGTTATAATATGCAAAAATTAAATGATAATATTGATTCAAATTTAGGTGTTAGGAATAATAATATTTCTAATTCTGAAGGAGAAGAAACTAGCGATGTAGGTCATGATAGCCATAGTTTATGGGAAAAAGCGGTTGAAAAGAGGAAACAAAGTATAAATAATAATTCTGATTTAAGAAAAAGAAATATTGAAAGTGAAATTAAAAGATTATCTGAACAAGGTGAAGTAGGTTCGTTTAAAGAAAATAATAAAATAAAAGCACAAAAGTTAAAAAAATTAAGAGATTCATTAATAAGACAATCATATGCAGGAGATAATACACAATCTAATAATATACAAATTAGTAATATTGGCGTATCTAAGCCATTAATTAATTGGAAAACGATTTTAAAAAAGTTAGTTAATTATAATGTAGACTGGTCTTATCAAAATGCTACTATTGAATATGGGGTATTAACACCGCATTTGGAAAAAAAGCCACGTTCGGAGACAGAAATAGTATTAGATACTAGTGGGTCTGTTGATGAAAACTTACTTAGAAATTTTTTAAGAGAATGCAAAAATATTTTATTAACTTCTGTAATAAAAGTTGGTTGTTTTGATACAAAATTTTATGGATTTCATGAAATAAAAAGTGAAGGTGATATTGACAAGTTCCCAATTATTGGTGGTGGTGGTACAAATTTTGATGCTGCTACTAGTGCATTTTCAAGACACTCAGAAAATAAAATCATATTTACAGATGGAAACGCGGATATGCCAAAAAAAACTGTAGAAGCTATATGGGTT
>CAZMXJ010000020.1:8838-9141 GCA_964570235.1 uncultured Clostridium sp.
ATTTGGAGACAAGAAAATTAATCCAAGTCTTGGAAAAGTTATATATATATCAGAAGAAGATGTAAGAAAAATGTCCGATAATATACATAATAGTAAATTAAAATAAAGTTTTAAATTCTTAAGAAGGTGATACTATAGAAATATATGGATACAAATGCTTTAATAGTGATATGACTAATAGATATGGAAAACAGTTTGAAGTTGGGAAAATATATTCTATTGAAGGTGAAATTAGCTTTGGAAATAATGGTAATGGATTCCATTTTTGTAAAAATATGGAAGATACACTTAGATATTTTGATG
>CAZMXJ010000021.1:0-9055 GCA_964570235.1 uncultured Clostridium sp.
CTTTTGCAGTACCTTCAGTAGATACATCTGTTTTAATCGTTGAAACTGTTTCAGTTGCAGTATTAATTACATTTGTAAATTTAGAACGCATTGAGTCTTCAACACTAGTAATTTCATTATTCATTTTTCCTACTATTTTTTCTCTTTGGGATTCTAAATTGCTTCTAGAATCTTCATTTGCTTCAGCAATTGCTTTATCAATATTTCTAAGCTCATCACTATAATTATTTCTTATTGCTTCTTCTGCACTCTTTAATTTTTCATTAAACTCATAAAACTTTTCTTGCTTAAATTCTTCAAATTTCTGTTCAAAGTTAGCATCATTCTTATGTGTTTCAATAAACTTATTTAATTCTTTATTAATATTTTCAATATATGATTCAACTTGACTTCTAATTTCTGTAACGCTTACTATTGTAGTTTGAGTACCTGTTTCAGTAACTTTAACTTCTTCACTATTAGTTTTCTTAGATGAAGTTTCAATTGCTTCATTATTGACTCTAGTATTACTACTTGATTTAGAAGTTTCTGTACCTACAACCCCACCTACAGTTGCTGAGGTTGATGCACTCGCAGCTGCAGCAGCAATAACTACATGATTTTGACTATCAACAAATACTCTTCCCGCTTCACTTTGCGTAGTAGTCACACTATCACTTGCTTCATCATATTCAATTTTTCCAATGTATACATCACTAGAACCTTCATTTTCTGATATAACTTCTTGTATTTTCTCTAATACTTTATCTTGATGTTTATATACTTTTGAATCTGTATCTTGATCTATATATACATTTACTGTTTGTTGTTTTCCGTCAACTGTAACTTTTACTTCAGCCACTATTAAATTCTGATCCTTTACTATATCTGCTCTTGTCACATCAATTTGTGAATTACCTAGATTTATTACAGGCCTTATTGTATTTACCCATTCGATATATGACTGATGTTTTTCATTTTGCGTAGTAGTTACACTATCACTTGCTGCATCGTATTCAATTTTTCCAATGTATACATCACTAGAACCTTCGTTCCCTGATATAACTTCTTGTACTTTTTCTAATACTTTTTCACCATATTCAAAAACTTTAATATCAGTTGTTTTATCTATATATACATTTACTGTTTGTTTTTCACCATCTATTGTAACTTGCATTTCAGCCATTATTAAATCTTGATTAAATAAAACTACACCTACATTTGTTACTTCCATTTGAGAATTACTCAAATTCTTTATTCTATCAATCAAATTATACGTTGCTTTTTGAGAAATAATATCATCAACAAATATTTTTCCAGCTTCACTTTGGGTAGTAACAATACTATCACTAGATTTATTATATGACATTTCTCCAATATAAATATCACTAACACCTTTATTTTGATTTACAATCTCTTGTATTTTATCCATGAATTTACTAGTATGTTCATAAACACTTGAACTTGTTGCCTTATCAATATATACAAATACCGGTTCCATAACACCATCTATTTCGGTAAGTACTGTTAATTGAATTAAATCTTTATCTTTCAATTCAATAACATTTGTTATCATTCGTTTAGAAATATTATTATTTGATGATGAATTAATTATATTTAATACTACAGCTAAATTCTTATTATTTAATACGTCTTTCCCTTCAATTTTACTAAGGTCATAGTTATTCTTACTAATTTGTTCTTGACATAATTTAACTGCTTTATCATATAAAGTATTCAAGAATTTTTCAATAGTCATATCTTTCTTAAATGTAATTTTTCCGTCTTCAGAAATACTAAGTTTTGTAGTTAACTTTTCTGCTAAAAGTTTTGGAATTTCTATAGTGGTACCATTATATTCAAAACTACACATTAATGCATCTGAAAACATGCCACCTAATTTTTGTAATCCATTAACTTCTGATAATTCTGATCCATATTTACTAAATTCAGTTATTATTTGTATTGCTAAATTAATTTGATCAGTTTTTCCCTTTTTCTGACTTTTTTCCAATTTTTCAATAGATTCACTTAATTTTTTATTTAATGAATCTGTTCTACTTTCTACCATTTTTAATATTGTATCTGCAAATTGCTTTTTCGAGTTGTCATCATTAAACTTAATTTTCCCGTCTTCAACAGTATATTTGCCTTTATATCCCATATCTTCAATTTGCAATAATAACCCCCTAGTAATATTTTGAACATTCCCATTATTTTCGGATGTCTCAATAGATATTTGTTGATTATTAAATGCTTTTAATTGTTCGTATACTTCCATAAGTTCACTTGTAAATGAAGGATTTTCCAAAAGTCTTAGGCTTGTTTTATTAATTAAAGTCTCAAGTAATCCGCTTTTACTCATATCAGCATTTTCGTTAATTCCTGTAAACCACTCATAAAATATATCTATTGAGGCATCATTTAAAATTTCTTTAACTACTGGTTTATTCATTCCTTCTTCAATTAATTTATTTTGAAGGTCTATTCTACTTTTAGTAAGTTGAATCCCTCCTTGAATGCCTCTCATTGTGTCACCAAATGCACCAAAAATCTGACTTGATAAAAATGATATTAGAAATGTTTGTGCAAGACTTGACCAACTAACTTCCTCTTTAGCCAATTCAAAATAACCCTTATCTCTCATAAATGTTAAACTTTTCCACATAGGTGTAATAAGATCAGTAACAACTTCTTCAATTCCTTCTCCAATGCCGCTTTCAATACCTTTTGCTATTAACCTTGCCATTCCACTATTAACAAGATTAAAATGACTTAGTACTTTATTTCCTGCCTTTTCTAATAATTTGTCCATCCATTCATGGCCAAAGTCTATACCTTCAATTCCACCAAATAACCATTCTATAGCTAATTCTGTAGTTGCAGATAATGTAGCATACCCCATTACTTCATTATATCCAGCTCCACTATTAAATGCCTCCTGTGCAGCTCCACCAAATGCAGAAGTCCATAACACAGCACTACTTAATGCTTTACCAACTCCCGGTATCATGCTTATTACGACTGGTATAGCCATATTGCCTACTTGATTTGCAACAACTCCTAATATATTATCACGCTTAACTAATGATACTGCTTCCGCATTCTTATACAATTCTGTGTCATAAAATGTTTCTTTTGCCCATTCAGCAGTAAAATCATGCTTAACATATTCTGATGCATTATACTGATTTACTGCAAAATTTCTAACATAGCTATCCAAATTATCGTATAAAGAAGTGTCCCCAGTTCTTAAGGCATATAACTGTGCAGCTTGATATTGACTCAACGATGATGAATCATTAATCCTTAATACCCCCTTTTGATATGTTTCAAATTTAGAAATGAATTTTGCAGAATTCATATTCGTATTAAGATATGAATTAAATTCTTCTTGATGGCTAGAAACTATTTGCTCCCTTGCATATTGAGGTACCTCATCAAATGAATTTACAGTATGAACATTTCCATTTAAATCTGTATATCTATATAATCTACCACCACCTTGTAGAGGACGTTGTGATATATACTTCTTTGCAATTTCATCAATAGCACTTTGTCTCAAATACTGCTGAAAATCTCTTTGATAATTTCCACTATTATTTACATAATCTTCCCATATTGTTGTACAAAGCAAATTAAAACTACTAGCTATATGGCTCTCTCTTTCTGATATTTCCATTGAGCGTGACAAATCTGCATTAGTCAGTATTGAATTTGAACCTCTCGCAGCCATTTCAAAAGCATAAGCTAAACGTCCTGTTTGAGATAAATCTGAATTTAATATTGTAATAACCCCATCGCCCAATTGTTCAACAGAACCTACAACACCAATCCATGCTTGAACTCCTAAGACATAAGCACTATTTAGAAAAATTTCCGCACTATAATCATAGTTCACACGTTCTCCATATAGGCCATATAATTTTTCAAAATCAATATTAAAATTCATTAATTTTGACCAGTCTACATCTGCTTGATCTCTTAATTCTGCTTCATGATCTTTTATATATTTAGGATCTAATGCATTTGCTACAGTTCCACCATTATTTAATACTGCATTAACTGCATTTTTAAATTCTTCTGGGTCAAGTTCCATACTTGCAGCAATTTCATTAAACGTACGTTGATATCCTTCACACTTTGCATTAGTTGAAAACAAAGTATTACGTTCTTTATCTATTCCATTATATACTAAAAATTCTCCATATTCAGTATAATTCTTTTCATAATATTTTCCATTTATTTCAATTACATTGTGAGGCAATCCTCCATATAAATATTTCCAAGAATTTAATTGTTCTTCAGAAACCTCTATTTCCTTTATATAGTGTATTGGAATACTTGTCAAATCACCATTAGCTAAAAGTGCATCCAAATATGACTTATTTTCAGCTTTGTTTTTTTCATATGTTTCTGCATCAATTATAGAACTAGACTTAGACATAATATCCATAGTAAGTAAAGCCCTAATTGTATTTTCCATATTTTCATCAACAATCCAATTAGAAACATCTTCTCCATTTAATCGAAGGTTATATAAATAATCTGCCATTTCTGTACTTGCATAGGAATCCATATCTTCCTGTATATATCCATTTTTTGCAGCACATAATTGAAAATATTTATATAATCCGCTTTCTGTCCCTCCACTATAGAAATCATTTCTAAATTCATCATGATATTTAAATAGCATCTCTGTATAGCTAGTATTAGACACACTATTTTCATCTTCCGGGTCTTCATCTATTATATATTTACTATAATAATCATTTGGAAGAACTTCTTTTCCTGTTGCCTCTGATTCAGATTTTGCACGGCTCTCTTCCTTATCTTTCCAATGTAACGCAAGTGAATTTATTGCTTGATCAAATGTCCATCCAGACATTTCTTCCAAAAATGATTCATTTCCTTTCATCCAATCAAGAGCATCAGGAATTGTAGCACCAAGTGTTAGTTTTACATCGCGTCCCGCATATTCGAAACCGCCTAAATTCATAATTGCTTGCCTATAGTATGGATTGCTTTCTAATTTTTCTAATATACTTTTCTTTAATTCTTCTCGCTCAGATGATGATATTCCAACCATGTCATCTATCGCATTAAATTCATTATAAAGAGTTACAACCCCATCAATTATTTCTTCTGCGTTCCCATCTTCACCTATTTTATAATTAAATAATGCAGTATCAAATGAATTTATATATAAATTTTCATAGTTTTGTAGGCCACCTTCTGTACCACCAAAAGTTAAATTACCAGCAAGAGCATTATTTATATGGCTAACTAAATCATCAGTATATTGTTCTATATATATACCCCACCATTCGTCTTCTGGAATATCTTTATAACATTCACTATTCTTCATGCCTGCTAGGATATCATCTTTGTTAGCAAATATTTCACCATACATTTCTTCTGCTTTGTCTTCACCATATAATCCAATAAGTGCGGCTTGTAACATATTTTCTATATCACCGTTTTCAACTCTTTTCTTTAGTTCATTCCACTCATTTCTATCTATTAGTGAATTAGTATCTCTTTCTATTATTCCAGCAATTTGTAACACATATGCACGAACATTGTCAACATTATCAATACTATTTGCAACATTTCTAAATAAAGTATTTGCCTCATTTTCTATACTAGAATATCTGCTTGGTAGAGTAATACTTGTAATACTTTTTTCATCAAAAAATTCTGCATAATGCTCATTACCCGTAAGCGTAAATAACTCTTCTTGTGCTGTTTTAATACACTCTACATAATTATCTGAAAGTGTGTAATTATAACTACCATATTTCATCAATTCAAGTGGTGAGCGACTTTTACCCCCAGAACTTGTTGCCTGTTTATTTTCATTGGATGCAGCATTTATATTCAAGTCGGAAGCAGCAATATATGCTGTCTTTTCAAGAGGATTTTGCATTATTTTATTAGTTATGTATACAGATAATTTCTCATTATTAAGGTTAGTCTGAAAAATATCCATTTCTGAGCAAAGATTATATGTAACTTTATTTTCACCGTTCTCATAAGTTACTTCATACTGAAAAAATGTAGAACCATTTATTGTTACTGGCCCAGTATATTTGATTACCATTTCATCTGTTAATCTTTTTTCTAAACTTCCATCGTTCATATTTTCTACCACCTTAATCATTAAACTTTATAATTTAATTTTAGTACAACATATTTTGTAACAAAGAATCAGCTTTCTTATTATGAACCAAAATTTCAGATTCCGTTACATAATAGTTATGATTATCTTCAACTTCTATGTTATATATAGTTTCTTCTATTTTCCTACTTGTTATTTTATTAATTACTATTGTATCTCCATTTGAATTTATTAATACGTTTCCAACTTTTAAATCTTTTATAGGCAACCATTCATTTCCACTTTCTGATATAATATAAAACCTATGCTCACTAGTTGCTTCTACAGTCTTATCATCTATTGTTAATGTATATAAAACTTCTTTTTCTTTTGGGTGAACTAGTAAATTTAAGACCTTTTTATATTCATTTATTCTAGTTTCTTCATTATACGATAACACCATATCATTTACTTTTATTTTATCAATATCTTTATATCCTTCATTTGTAATTACTTTTGTTCCAGAAAGGAAGCATCCTAATGTTTTACCTGAACTTGTGTTTTTATTTTTAGGCCCACTTAATATAGGCTCAGAACGATATAATCTACAAGCCTGCTCTCTTCTAACCGCTTCTTTATATTCTTCATTTAGGGTTTCAAGTTGTTCGTCTAATTCGCTAATAATCTTACTTAATTCGGCAACTATATCACCTGCATTTGCTGCATAATTATTATAAATGTTTCCATATCCAGCTATTTTTCCTTGATCAAACGGAGTACCCCAACAATTACCTGCTGCAGCAATCCAATTGCCAATTGAAACAAATCCACTTCCATAGCTGCCTAAAGCTTCTTGAAAATTTTGTACAGTGGTTAACGCAGTTGCTACTTGATTTATTTCTTCTTCTACTTTTTTAATTTCTTGCATAATGGTTGCAGAACTTCTACCACCAATTTCGTTATAGTTAAAAAACGCCATTTCAATCAATCCTTCCTGTTTTTGGATTCATAGTCTTTTAAATAGTTATCTAATTTACTAAATGTTTCTGTTTTATATCCTTCAAATATAATTTCTTCTATATCATCATGGTTAAAAGGAAATAAAGCTTCAGTACTCATTAGTCCATATGGAAAAGGTATTGATATATAATCACTTGTTTTATTATCTTTATCGGTTACTAAATATCCAACTATCATATGCATTACTATATCGTTCTTTAAAAATACTATTGTACCAAGTGGCAAATATTTTTCTAATATCTTATCTTCCATACTTTCACCCTACTATTATTATTACTATTTAAAATTATATCATATATATACTTTTTTTTCATTATATATTTTTAAAAAATAATTTATTTTGACTTTTTAATTAAAATATATATAATATTAGAAAAAAGGAGGAACCATGGATATATTTAGTTTTATTAATCCCCTTTCAAATGATATATTAAGTAATTTTGATGATGAAGATATTAATGAATTATTAGATAGGCTTAAATGTTATAAAATACAATATAGGGATCACTTAAATATACCTAAATGTGTATCTTTTGGTACTGAATTTGAAGTTTGTGCTTTAAACAGGAAACATCATAATAGTATAAAAAATTCATTATTAGAGTTAAATAATGAATTACTAGATAGTAGATGGTATTTTGATTATGAACCACAAGTTCCATATTGTATAGAATTTGTATCTCCTATTCTTTATGATTATAAAAATACATGGGATGAAGTAAAAGCAGTTTGTGAAGTATTAAAAAACAATAATGCGATTGTGAATGACAATACTGGAGGTCACATTCATTTTGGATTACATATTTTGGGTAATAATAAAAATTCATGGATTAATTTTATTAAATTATGGGCTATCTATGAAAATATTATTTATAGATTTGCTTATGGTGAATATGAAAAGGAAAGAAAATATATAGATATATATGCAAGTACTCTTTCTTCAAAATTTTTAAGGTTTTATAGTAGTTTATGTAATTTAGATGATATCAGTTTAAAAAAACTATTATCTAATTTAAAATTACATTACAAAAGTGATTCAATTGGGATATATAATTATGAAGATAATATTAATTCTACTACTAGAAATTGTACTATAGAAATTAGATGTCCAAATGCATCAGATGAAGAAGTTATATGGCAAAATAACATTAATTTTTTCTATCATTTAATGAGTTATTGCAATAGTAAAGTATTCAATAATGAAGTTATTGAAAAAAGAATTTATGATATCGCTGGAATTCAAGATGACTTATCTTTGTATAGAGAAATATTTATTGAACAAGCTATTGAACTTGCTGATTTAATATTTGATAATAATTTAGATAAACTTAATTTCTTAAGGCAATATTTAAAAGATTATTCTAGTTCTGATTGTTTTGTAAAATGTAAAAAGTTCATAAAATAAAAAGAACAAATTACTTTGTTCCTTCATATTATTTTGAATTTCCATTATATTTTTTCATTATAGATAATTCGTTATATTGTACACATCTAACTTCTGATCCAAACTCATTTGGTGACATTATCTCAACTACTGAAGATATTTGTGCAATTAATCTCAATTGTTCTAAGAAATTTTTTTGATATTCTTCATCTGATACATCACCTTGTTCAAATTCATTATATCTTATTCCCAATACAACATCTTTTGAATGACATAGATGTTTTTCAGTTTCTGGCCCATAAAACATAATTAAATTTTCATCATCAGAATATGGGTTAATAACACTCAAATAAGTTTTTTCGATAAAACCTTTTACTTCATCATCATATTCACTTTTAGAAAGTAAAAACTCTATATCCTCTTCAGAAAGTTTTTCAATATATAAATTGTTTCTTAAATAGATATAAGTAAGACCCATTGTAGAAGTTATTTGATAAAAATCCATATCTTCTTCTTTTATAGGCACAAATTTTAAATTAGATTCTTTCAAATTATTATCGATAAGTTCAAGA
>CAZMXJ010000022.1:0-9011 GCA_964570235.1 uncultured Clostridium sp.
ATAAATTCAATGATGATAAATATTTGTACTTAGCAAAAGAAATAAAAAAGATAGTTGATGATAAGTCAAAATATACAGACTGGACTAATAGATATGATATTAGAGATGAATTATATTTTAATGTGGAAGTGTTATTAAGAAAAAATGGTTATCCTCCTACTGCTTGTGATGATGTAGATGAAGAGATAATGAAACAGGTTGAAAATTTTAAAAAGTACAATGATTAAAAATAAGATGGGATTAGTTCTCATCTTATTTCACTATATCATCCATAGATAATCCATGATTATAACAGATTGTATATAATACTAATGATGATGGAAGATATAATCCAACTTCATAGTTAGAGTATGTAGTTTGAGATATATTACATTCATTTGCTATTTGTTGTTGAGTAAGACCTAGTTTAGATCTTATTTCTTTTAATTTATTACCAATTTTCTTTTTATCTAATGTGGATAATTCTATATAAGTATTCATTCTTTTTAATCCTGTAATATAATCTAATGAATATTTATATAGTTTTGAAAACTTAACTAACTTATTTAATGGCATAGTATCATGATTATCTTCCCATCCTGCAACAGTCTTTCTACTAACACCAAATACTAAACCTAATTCTTCTTGGGTCATTTCTAGTTCTTCTCTGATATATTTAATATTATTTTCACCCATCTATTAATCACCTATAAATATTTTCCCATTAAAATTTTAAATATTAGGAATTGTCTGGGTCATTTGGTAAATGTATGGTATAATCTTTATGTAGGTGGTTAATCTTGAAAAAAAGTGCTAATAAAGAAAGAATCTATAATACTACTCTAAAATCAAAAAATATTGATAAAGGCGATATAATTGCATTATTAGATACTGATTGTTTAGATAATATTATTAATAGAATAACTAAAGATAAGACTATATTAAATTGTAATTCTATTATTAAAAAAGGTTATCTTACTGGAGAAGAACAATTCATAGATTTGTTAAGTAATTTTATTTATTATTTTAGAATGATGTTACCAACAATAGTACATAATAATATGTGTATTTATAATATATTTAAAAACCAAGAACCTACTATATTATTAAATAAAGACTATTATCATGATAATAAGAATGAAGAATATAACAAAGAATTTAAAAAATTAATAGTAAGAAATATGTATGAGAATATTAAAATTTTATATCCTAATTTTAGTAATAAAGTTTGGAAAAAATTTAATATAAGTGATAAGTTGGATATAAGTAATGATAAAGATGTTGATACACTATTTCACTTTATGAAATTACTTACTTGGTCTAATATTAATGAATATGCTATTCTATACTTATTTGATAATCTAGTATTTGCTATTGCAGATATGATGAGAGAAAGAAAGATAAGTTATGATAAAGCTTTGGATAATATTGGTAGCCATTATTACATACAATATAATATTATGATTGAGAATTGTTTGAAAAAATATAAATTAATTGAAAAGTTAATTTCTAGTATTGATTAATATATCAAAGGTGATTATAATATAGAGCACTTTTACAGATTGGAGCGACTATTATGAAAAATATTGAATTAATTAAAGAACTAAAGAGGTATATAAGTAAAAATAATAATAAACAAGAAAAACGAATAGTTAATACTAATGAAGTAGCAATAGATGATTGCTATGCTGGAGTAATTGAAAATGAATTTATTGATACTCTAGAATATGAAGTATATGTTTTTGTGGAATATAAAAAAGAAGTAGTATCTCCATTAGTATATAAAGCATTTAAAGATAAAGAAAGTGCTAATGAATATTATGATGAATTAAATTCTATAATAAAGTGTAAAAACCTAGATAAAATAAGGGATAAATGCCAAAATTGAGGACAAATTGAGGATAGAATGAGGACAAATTGAGGACAAATTGGGACTTGCATTGAGGAAGCGAGATACTATAAAATGGTATTATGAAATGATTATCAGAAAACGGGTAGTCATTTTTTTGAATGCTTTTTTATTGACTTTGTCGAAAAAAGTAATATAATAATAGTCAATTTAAGGGAGAAGTGTTTGATATGATTGTGTCCTACAAGCCGAAGTGGTCTGAAGATAACGAGTTATTAAAATCTGGTGATTGTAATAACACTAGCTTTCACTCTCTAAATAGTAGTATTAAAGATTTAAAAGAAGTAGTAAAAGATGCCAATGGGCTAATTTTCACTTCTTTTTTTCTTTAGGAAGGGTAGTGGTGAATATGAGTTTATTAAATTGGCAGAGAATTAAGAAGTACAATTATAAGGAAACAAGATTAAATGTAGATGCTTTTATGGATGATTTTAATGAGTCGTTTTTTAAGTATATTAATATTACCCCTAAATCATTATGTTCTAAGTTAAAAGATGTAGTAGTTGATTTTACTAAATCTAATACATCTTATATAGAACAATATGTAGAGAGAAAAGATGAAGCAGAACGTGAGTATTTGGAAAAGTTGGATAATATACTAAATATTTTAGATAACCTTAATGCTCAAGAACAATATTTTATCAAAGGAACATACTTTCATGAACTTAGTGAATCAGCAATTAGAGATAAACTCCAAGTATCTAAAAATGGAATGGATCATGTTAAACAAAGTGCCATTATCAAGTTTGCATTAGCATTTAATTTAGCAGAAGAAAAGGAGAATCGGAAATGATTAAATTATTGGTCGCACTATTACTTATTACGGTAATAGTTTTTTTATGGTGTTGTTTAAAAGTTAGTAGTGAGTGTAGTAGGTGGGAGGAAGAACATAATGGTAAGTAGAGAAGAATTCAAAAAGAAATTATTAAATCTATTAAACAATAGTAATCTTAGTAAAAAACTGGATAAGAATACGGGAGAATCAAAAGGTTCTCCTTTTTCTATGGGAGGTTCCAAATGAAAGATTATAATGTTACGGCTTATGTTCTTTTGAAAACGGAATTTAAACAACCTACAAAAGATATTTATAAACTTGCTAAAATTACTGAAGACTTTTGTAAAGAATCTATTAATGATGCTAGAAAGAAAAGCATTAAGTTTAGAAATTGGTTTGATAAAAATGCAGAAATTAATATTGAAATCGTAGAAGATGAAAAAAATAAAATAGAATAATTATACTGCCTAGTGCATTTAATTAAGAGGAGGAATTCAATGAAAAATTCAAATGTAATTTGTGTTTTTAATGATGATGGTAAAACATTAGAAGAATTAATAATGAATGTATTTGAAGAATATTTAAAAAATAACTTTGTCTAATCGCACATTATGGTTTTTATTAAAAAAGAAATATACTAATTAAGGAAGGAGGAAATATGCTAAATAGTTTATATAGAAAAAATTATGTAGGTGGTTATTTAAGACTTTCAAAGGAAGATGCTAACTCTGATAATGAATCAGAAAGTATATTAAATCAGAAGAAATTAATCACAAAATTTTGTGAAGAAAATAATTTTATAATTCATGATTTTTATATTGATGATGGTTATAGTGGTGGTAATTTTGAAAGACCAGCATTCAAAAGATTATTAAAAGATATTGATAAAGGTGTAATTGATACAGTTATTACCAAAGATACATCTAGATTAGGTAGAGAATTTATTGATACAAGTAATTACATTTTTAAATATTTTCCTGAACATAATGTTAGGTATATTGCCATTTTAGAAAATTTTGATACATTTAAGCCAAATGGTATGGAAGATATAATTCCTTTTCAAACGGTAATCAATGATATGTATTTAAAAGATACTTCTAGGAAGATTAAAAGTGTAAGGCATCAAAAAATGAAAGACGGTTTATTTGTTGGTTCATCTGTATCTTATGGATACAAAAGAAGTGATGAAGATAATAGAAAATTTGTTATTGAAGAAGAAGAGGCAAATGTTGTTAGAAGAATTTATCAAATGAGAATTGATGGAAAAAATCTAACTCAAATTGCTAATATCTTAAATAATGAAGGAATAGAACCTCCTACAGTTAAACATAAACGAAATGTTAAAACTGCAAAATCAGGTTTATGGACTAATTCAAGTATTAGAACCATTTTAACTAATGAAGTATATCTAGGACACTTGATACAAGGAAAATATGACAAAATAAGTTTTAGATCTAAAAAGAAATATTTAAAACCACGCTCTGAATGGATTGTTGTTAAAGATAATCATGAGCCTATAATTGATGAAGATACATTTCTAAAAGTTCAAAACATTTTTAAAGAAGCTAAAATGTATAGAACGAGCGATGTTCCTCATAAACTTAAAGGATTAGTTATTTGTGGTGATTGTAAGAAGCCAATGACATTTAGGATGGGGATTTATAAAGGAGAAAGATATTATGTTTTTGAATGTAGGACTTATCAAATATCAAAAAAGCAAAAATGTAGCTGTCATTATTTTAGAGAAAAGCAATTAGAAGATTATGTTTTAGATGAAACAATTAAATTATTTAAAAAAGTTGTTAATAGTGATAACTTATCTATAAAATATGATGAAGTTAAAACAAATTCTAATCGTAATGCAAATTATAAAAATATTATTCAAAAATCTAAAGACAGAATCAAAGTTTTAGATAATTCGTTAAAGGATCTTTATAATGATAAAAATGAAGAAATAATATCTTTAAATGATTATAATAGTTTAAAGAAAGAGTTATTAAAAGAAAAGAAAACATTGGAAGATACAATATCTGATTGTGAGTATAAGATAGGAAAATTATTAATAGATTTAAAAAAAGATACTAAAAAAAATACTTTAATAAAACAGTTTATTGATAATCCATCAATCGAAGTTTTAAAAGCATTAATAAATAAGGTAGAAATATATGAAGATAAAACAGTCAAGATTTATTATAAATTTAAATTAGGTGAAAATAATGAAGTTGGTTGTTAGTTATGTAAGATTATCAGAAAAAGATAGAAATCTTAAAGAATTATATTCAGACAGTATTAATCATCAAAGAATATTAATAAAAAATTATGCTAAAGATATTGGACTAGTTATTGATAAAGAATATATTGATGATGGATGTTCTGGTGGTAACTTTGAAAGACCAGCTTTCAATCAACTATTAGAAGATATTGAAGGTGGTAATATCTCTACAGTTATTACTAAGGACTTTTCAAGGCTAGGAAGAAACTTTGTTGATACAGTATATTATATAACGGAATATTTTACACTTAATGATGTTAGATATATTGCTATAAATGATTCTTTTGATAGCAAAAAAGATGATTCAATGGTTAATGATCTTATGGTTGGAATTAAATCATTAGTTAATGATAAATTTTTAAAAGATACTTCTGAAAGAGTTAGAAAAGCAAAGCAGCAAAAATCTGAAGAAAAAAATTTCATGGGATTTATTGCTCCTTATGGTTATAAAAAAGTAAAGGATAATGGAAGAATAACATTTATTATTGATGAGGAAGTTGCACCTATAGTTAGAAGAATATTTAAGGAAATGTCGGAAGGACGATTTGCAAGAGAAATTGCAAATGATCTTAATAACGAGCTTGTAATAGCTCCTTTTGATTACATGAAAATGACAGAATCAAAAGGTAAAAATTATTATCATAAGTGGAACAAATCAATTATATATAGAATTATAAAAAATATATCTTATACTGGGAATTTATTTTATAGAAAAAGTAATTCAATTGATTATCATAATAAAAAGAAGAGAAAATTTATTAGATACGATGATAGAGATATAATCAAAGATACACATGAAGCGATTATTTCAATGGAATTATTTAATTTAGCTAATAATTCTTTAAGACATAATAGTGGATGTGAAAAATGTAATTATGATGGTGTCTATAAAAATTTAATTTATTGTGGAGAATGTGGAAATTCTTTAAAAGTTACAAATGCTGAGAAAAGAGAAAAAAGAATAATTCATTTTTATTGCGTTCATTATAAAGAAGGAGAAAGAGATTTTTCTTTTGGTATTTATTTAAGTAAAATAGATAAAGTAATAAAAGATATTTTAAAGGATATTATAAAGAACTATTTAGATACTGATGAAATAATAAATAAAATAGTAGATGGTATTTTAAAAGATGATAAAGTAAAATCCAAAATATCAAATCTGCAAAATATTATAACGCAGAATAGACTCCAAATTAAGAATCAATATATAATGAAGACCAAGGGGGATATAACTTTAGAACAATTTCTAAAGTTTAAGGAGGAAAAGGATAATTTAATAGAAAAAAGCGAAAAAATAATAGAACAATTAAATGTAAAATATGATAAAGATTCGTTGATAAAACTGGTTAAAGAAAAATATGAATCATTTACCGAAGATGAAGAAGTATTTAATATAGTAGTTAAAGAATTAATTGAAAAGATAATTCTATATAGAGATAGAACAATAAAAATCAATTTCAAATTTAAGAAATTAGATTCTTACTCAATTAAGCTATATTAAGTTGTTAAAAACTGTCAGCAGATGGTGATTGTGATTATTTAGATAGGTGTTTAAAATTATATAAGAAGTTTAATGTTCTAGCTTATGGTATATGTATAAAAGAAAATGAAATGAAGGATAAAATTAGGGAACATTTGGAACTTATAAAACCAGATATTTTAGTAATTACTGGTCATGATGCTTATTATAAAAAAAAGGGTGGTTTTAACGATATTTATGCTTATATGAATTCTTCTAATTTTATCGATACTGTAATAGAAGCTAGAAAGTATGAAAGAGCACATGATAAGTTAATCATAATTGCAGGAGCATGTGGTTCTTATTATGAGGCATTGATAAAAAATGGTGCGAATTTTGCATCTAGTCCTAAAAGAATTAATATTCATGCTTTAGATCCAGCAATTATTGCTCTTAAAGTAAGTCTTACTGATATTAATAAGAACATAGATATTATGGATATTATTGATAAGACTAAATATGGTAAAGATGGTATGGGTGGTATAATTACACATGGTACCATGTATGTGGGATATCCGAGAGTATAGGTGAATATGATATTAAAAATAAGAAATGATATTATAAATTATGGTAATAATATTATAAAAATAAAAATAAATAATATTAGAAATAAATCTGAATGTGTTTTTGGATATGTAGTTGAAATTTATGATAGAATATTTGTTGTTAATTGTTCTGATTGTATAAAAAGAAGTTTTAGTTATTCTGATGTGCTTGCGGGTATTATTGAAATATATACAAATTTTTAGTACGTTATGTAAAAATTTACTTCTAATTAGTAAGTTATACAAATCGAGTATAAAATATGTTGACTTTTTATTTATAAAAAGTTACAATTTAAATAGAAGGAGTTGATTTACTTGAAGATAACATCTGTATCAGTACATAAAGTAACTGGTGAAAATAGTAAAATGAAAGGGATAGCTACAGTAGTATTGGATGATTGCTTTAAAATAAAAGGTATCCGTATTATAGATAAGGGTGACAAATTAATGTTAGCAATGCCTAGTCGTAAAAATAAACTTGGTGAAAATGAAGATGTTGCACATCCATTAAATGAAGAAACTCGTAAAATGTTTGAAGATGCAATATTTGAAGAATATGAAAATACTGAAGATTAACAGTATTTTTTTTGCTTTTTAGCCTGACGTCAAATTACATTAGTTAATCATGTGTGTATAGTCGCATGTACGCGCCTAAGATTAAGTTAGTATTTATATAAGTAGTTTATGTGTAAAGATTAAGTAAAATGTTGAAAAAATTTTAAATTATAGTGTTATTATATAGTTGAGGTGCTTGTATGGTTAATAATGAGATAATTAATTATGTTAAAAAACTTATTAGTCAATTAAAATTAAGCGATTATGTTGGTGTTTTAGTGTATGGTAGTTATGTAGGCGAAAGAAACAATCAATTATCTGATTTGGATGTAATGATTATAAAGGAAAATTATGAAACTCAAGATTGTGGTAGTCTAAATATTGATGGGGTTAGAGTGGAATATTTTATACAAGATTTAAAAAGACTATATGAACTTATAAAAAATGAAATTGGTAATAATGATCCGTCTCATTTAACTAAATTTGTAACTTGTGAATTGTTGTATGATTCAAATGATAAAGTAAGTGAGTTTTTAACTTATGCAAGAAATTTATATAATACTAAAATAAAACCTTCTTTTGATAATAATGATAAATTTAATATTTTTTCTATAAATAATAGAATGGAAGATTTAGAAGCACTAATTAATGAAGATAGTTTTTATGCAGTATATTATGTTGTATTAGAGAAAATACGAATACAATATTCTAAAATTAATGGAATTATTGATTTGCCAATAATGAAAATAGAAAAACTCTATAGTGATTCTGATTTTGCAAAAAAATATATAGCTTCAAGTGAGCACAACTTACCAAATAAAGAATTTATTGATTTGTATTTAGAGTGTATAAAAATTAATGATAGGAATGCAATGCTTGATAATTTGAAAAAGTTATACAAGTATTCTTTTGGTAATTTAAATTTTAATCCTAATAATTTTAATTTAAAATTTGAAGGCAAATCTCCTTTTAAGGTTTAAAATTCTTTCTATTTATTTTGACTTTATGATAATTTAAGTATTAATAATTTTGTTAATATTTTTTTATTTCTGCATATACTTTACTAAAATAAAAGTTTAGTAAGAAAGGGAAAAATATGAATAATACAAGTAATCATACAATATCGGTAGTTGAAAGAAGTAGTATTAATATTAGTGGTGTTAATAAGATAGAGAGTTTTGATAAGGAAGATTTTTTACTAGAAACTGTAATGGGTTATATGAATATTAAGGGTGAAGATTTGGAAATGGTTAAATTAGATACTATTGAAGGTAAAGTAGTTATAAAAGGAAAGATTAATAGTCTTATATATTTAGATACAGTTAAGAAAAAAAATAAGGAAGAAAGCATTTTAAATAGGTTATTTAAATGATTTCTTTAGATGTTCAAATTAAGTCTATTGTTTTTTCTTTTATTTATGGAGTGTTTTTTTCATTTCTATTAAATTTAAATTATAA
>CAZMXJ010000023.1:0-8765 GCA_964570235.1 uncultured Clostridium sp.
TTCAAAGTGACCGGCTCGATAGAATGTCTGGAAAATCCCGCATCAGAACTGAAGAACCACGGATGACATACCGGAAACGGTAAGGGGCGAACCGTAACCGGCTGCCTTTCCGGTCAGTACATCCTTAGCTGAGAAATCGGAAACGTCTTTACCGAGGGCTTTTGCCGCTTTCACGAAGATTTCCTGATATTTGTTCCAGTCAATGGATAAGTCTTCCATCCCATTGTTTATGGCGACCATTACAAGATCCTTGAAATCGGGAGTATAACGGAAATACACATAGAGGTTCACGTACTCGCCGAAAGGCATGAAATGCATAAGTTTGCCGTTGCATACCGCTTCAGAGCCCTTTCTCCACTGCATCAGTGTACGGGTGTGGTTGAACATGTCATTCTGCAGCGGGGTACGTCCTGATTCAGTAAAGGCATTGACTTTGTCTCCTTTCCAGCCTCCGGGGAAATCTGTCCTCCACCAGGTATCTCCTTTCCCTACCATGTCTTCGTCGCAATGGATCATGATCTCATCACCATAGTACCACTGCGGTGTACCTCTGGTGGTGAGGATAAGTGTCGTTGCATTCTTCATTCTCGCCAGAACTGTCTTGTCATCATCCTTGAATTTACCGAAACGAACTGCAGGGCGCTCCATATCATGGTTCGCCATGAAGACAAGAAGATTGTAAGGATTATAATAAGCAAAGTCCATTGCTATGGAATTGTAAATGCGCTTGATACCGTCTTCCCATGAAAGATCCTTGTTCTGCATGAAAGACTCGCTCAGCTTGTCTGTAAGCTGGAAGTCCATAACCATAGGCAGATGTGATGTGTATCCGTCTGCATTTTTCTTATAGCTGCCGTCAGCAGTACGGCATCCTTCCCAATATGCAATATACTGGGCATCATGGAACCAGCATTCACCGACAAGGGTAAAATCAGGATATTCATTAAGTATACCCGCTGTCCATGCGGAAATGTCATGCTTGTTCGTATAGGGATATGTATCAACCCTTATACCGTCCAGGTCTGCATACTCAACCCACCATACGGCAAGCTGTATGTAATACTGGAGGCAATAGGGATTGCCGAGGTTCATGTCGGGCATAGATGTATCGAACCATCCTGTGGTACATGCAATCAGGTCAGACTCGGACGCATGAGGGTCAGAATGACCTGACATTGCATAGTTGGATCTTGTAAACTCCGGATGCTGGTGGATCCAGTCCTGGAACGGAAGGTCCTTCATCCACCAGTGAGCGGTACCGCTGTGGTTAGGAACGATGTCCTGGATGAATTTTATGCCTTTTGCATGTGCTGCAGCAACCAGTTCCCTGTACAGTTCATTGGTTCCGTAACGGGGATCCACCATATAATAATCAGAGCATGCATATCCGTGGTATGAATAAACGGGCTCATTGTCCAGCGTGATAGGTGTGGGCCATACCGCTGTAACTCCGAGGTCCGCCAGATAATCCAGATGGTCCATTATACCCTGAAGGTCTCCGCCGTGACGTCCGACAGGATTCTTGCGATCACCCTTTTCTATGGTAAGAGGTGTAGAATCGTTCTTGCGGTCCCCGTTTGCAAAACGGTCCGGCATGAGCAGATATACCACATCGGAAGGACCGAAGCCGACCCTTTCCGCAGAACCCTCACGTCTGGTTTCAAGGAGATAAGGGAAAGTCCTTACCTTTCCGTCAGGGGAAGTAACCGTAAACTCATATTCTCCTGCTGCAAGGTCCTTGGATATCTCCAGATCCACGAATATGTAGTTCTTGCTTTCGGCATTATGGACTGCTTTGACCTTTATACCATCGGTATTTACAGATACGGTCGAGCCTGAGAGACCGTCCCCATGTACCAGAAGTGTAAGAGGAGTCTTCATGCCCACCCACCAGGAAGGAGGTTCAACTCTGAGTGATTTTTCTGAAGCAAGTGCCGTCATCGAAACAGACAGACCCATTGTCAACAGAATTGATTTCAAAAGATTCTTTTTCATTTTACTTTTCCGTTTATTTGTTCATGTCAAAAATTATTTCATATCCATGGGCCGGCAGGGTATATGAAGAGCCTTTCAGGATCCCCTCGGCAAGAGTAACTGTGATTTCTTCTGATGAGAAATTGAAAATCGCCGTAAATCCGTCCTCCGAAACTCCATCATCATACATCCGCTGGAAGGAAAGGACCTTTTCAGGCTCGGAATTGGAAAGTACCTGCATCGGAGCACCTGCTCTGGGTGCATACATCGACGGATGTTCATCCCTCATCTTTATAAGACCCTTGTAGAAATCCGTAAAATTGTCCGTATCTTCCCAAACGATAGGATCACGTTCGAAAAACTCCAGAGACTTACGGGACCCCATCTCCTGTCCGTTATATATCAGCGGCATCCCTGGCAGTACAAAGGTAAGGGCAGCAAACTGACGCACTGCATCCCCCATCCTGTCAAACTCCGTTCCGCTCCACGAATTCTCATCGTGGTTCGAAGTGAAGTTCATCTGGATACTTGCAGAAGGGAAGCGGTCCGCATGTTCTTTAAGATATGTCACATATTCTTCAACACCTGCCTTTCCCTGAGCCAGTTTGTTCATATACGCATGGTTCTCCCATCCGTAGTATGCATCGAATGCTTCTGTCATCAGTTCGGGTTTTTCGGCCTCCGCCAGGAAAAACAGATCCTCGCGGATTGTCCTCAATTCCTTCATGGCCTCATTCCAGAAATCTACAGGCACCTCATGTGCAACATCACAACGGTATCCGTCAATGCCGAACTCCGTTACCCAGAACTTGAGAGCATCCTTCATGGCCTCACGCATCTCCGCATTGGCATAATCCAGCTTGGCAACATCGGTCCAGTCAAAAGGAGCGACAGGCGATCCCGTACTGTCCATAACGTACCAGTCAGGATGCGTTTCTATCCATTCATGGTCTCTGGACGAATGGTTTGCCACCCAGTCGATAATCACTTTCATTCCAAGCCTGTGGGCATCATCCACTACCTTCCGGAAATCTTCGGCATCTCCGAATTCAGGACTGACTGCCTTATAGTCCCTGACAGAATAATAACTACCCAGAGACCCCTTGCGCTCCACTTCCCCTATAGGATGGATAGGCATGAACCAAAGAATATCAACACCCAGATCCGCCAGACGGGGCAAGTGCTCAGAAAAAGCCTTGAAAGTCCCTTCCGGGGTAAACTGGCGAACATTGACTTCATAGATGACTGCATCTTCTGTCCATTCAGGATGAATCACATTTGTCACAGGGGCATTGTCACCGTTTACGGATGCCCTGCATGAGTTTACAGCAAATACAGCCAAAACTGCTATCAGAATTATAAAAACCTTTTTCATTGTATAAATGTTGTTTTCAGATGTCTAGTTGATCATTACCTCCCCGTAATGTACGGGAACTGTAAGTTCTTTGCCCACTCCGTAAGAATTGTAGGCAAATACCCTTACGCAGGAGTTTTCAATATCCTTCGCATTTTCCGGAATCCGTACCGTAAAAACTCCGCTCCGCTTGTGGGAAAGGAACTTATGGTCAAGGACAGTATTCTGCCACAGGACTACGTAACTTGCCGGGCTGTTTTCAACCGATACATTGAATGTCCCTGGTTCATACAAAGGACCTGTTGCCGTCATTACCGGCACGCCCCCGCCCATCTCTGCAGATTTCTTCAGCACCAGAGCACCATGCTCCCTGCCTGAAAATACCTGCAGGACAGAAATCTTTTTAAATGAATCCCCTCCTACCAGCAATACGGAATCCATACCGCTTTTTGAAAGGCAGATTATTTCATAATCGTCTGAGCAGACCTTATCTACCCGTCCTATATGAGGGAAATAATCTTCCACTATCACGAACGTGGTATCTTCTTCCACACTGCATGGGAATGCCGGCCCGGCAATGGTATCGAAATAAGGATTCCTGTTCACTTCCAGAGAACAGGAAGTTACTGCCGACAAAGCAAGCAAAAGAAATAAAGTATGCTGTTTCATCATATGTCTATTCAAGCCCGAATACCACTGAGGAGTATCCATCCATCATTACCCTTATCCCATCCTCTTCGGTCATCCTTGACACCTTTCCCTGTACTGCCATTACACAGTCAATGGCATCCCTCACCAGGAAATTGATGGATGTTCCTCCGAAATTGTGCAGCACCAAAGCCTTCTCGCCTCCGTATTCCATATACCAGGCACAAAGGGAAGGAAGTGAAGTCAGATTTTCGTTAAACAGGTCATGACGTACCATTGTTCCTTTTCCAAGCACAGGATAGGCATTCCTGGCAAGCGCGAAGTCCTTATACACCCTGAATACGGAGGTAGAATCAGCCGCCTGCTTCGTCACAGGATCTTTCAATGCCACTTCTGGTTTTCCGCAATATGCCTTCAAGGAGGTATTGAAATCATCTCCCCAGTTCATCGGTGTCCTTACCATTTCATCTCCTCCGGACTTGCTTCCAGTGTAGCCGAGTTCCTCACCATAATAGATATAAGGTTCCCCATCTGCAGTCAGCAGGACAGCAGCTGCCATTCTCATCAAAGCCACTGACTCACCCAGGTCACTTCCTGCACGGTCCTCATCGTGGTTGGAAAGTTTGGTGGCAGCTATGAAATCCTTCCGGTAAGAAGCATACTTGCTGCGGTATGAAAGCAAGTCCCTGACAAATGTCCTCGCATCCCCGCTCTTAAGGCAATCTCGCAGCTTCCACCAGAAAGAGAATTCGAAGGCAGCCGGCAGTCCCTTATAGTAAGGAGCGACCTCATTGTATCCGGAGAGGACCTCCCCCACCACATAGAAGGGATCCGCCCCATTGTACATGGCCGCCATGGCATCGTAGAACTTGGAAAGGAAGAGGGGATTCTCGTCACTGTTCGCATTGTGGTATATATGCTTGACAGCATCCAGGCGCATTCCGTCGATACCGGCATCTACCCAGTTCCCTCCGATCCTTACAAGTTCCCTGAACGGCCCGGAGTTCTCGCAGGAAGATGCTGCTCCATAATTCAGGTCAGCAAACCAGTCTGTCCAGAAATGCGAATGGAAGAATGTCGAGCCAGGGAGACGGATATCCTTTACTGCATTGTTGTCAGAAGATGTGAACAATGTAAAAGGCTCGCCAAGGGCTATCATGGAATTTGCAGCATCCTTGGCCCCGTATTTTGTGCCGGGATTCCAGTTGTCGTTGTTTTCTGTCCTTATCAGGAATCCCCACGGAGACGAAAAGTCTACTGTGAGCGAATACATCCCGTCACCGTCGTCATAGAATTTAAGGTATTTGGCCGGATCCCCGAAATAAATGTATTTTGCCCCTTCCGCTTCCGTATCAGGATTGGGTTCATCCGCCGGGGATGTAGTTTCGGTAAGAGTCAGCACAGGAGCGTTGCTGTCACGCCAGTCCAGAACGAACTCCAGACGTCTGGTCTCGGTCGTAGAGGACGCGTACCACTGTCCCGCATCATATCCCCTGTCGCCTTCTGTAGCAATCATGGGAATCTTTCCGGCAGCAATGTCCGCTTCGGGATTTTCCGAGAAGATATACCAGTCACGGTAAGGACTGTCCTTGGAAGAAGCCGCATCCAGAAACCAGGGATGGTCGCTTCCGGAATGGTTCAGAACATAATCAATATATATCTTGATATCCCTGTCATGAGCAGCCTTGACCAGATTGCGGAAATCTTCCTTGGTCCCGAAATCGGGATTGACCGCATCATAATCCAGAACATCATATCCATGGTACGACATTGCAGGATGTATGGGGGAGAGCCATATTGCAGATACCCCCAACGAATCCAGGTAGTCGAGTTTGGATGTCACTCCGTTAAGGTCACCGATACCGTCCCCGTCACTGTCAGCAAAGGAATATACCAGCAGCTGATAGGAAATGGAGCCACCCTTCTCCCCGTTCCAGTCCAGAGGATCGGCCACTACGCGTACATATCCGGGATTGTCCGGATCCGGATTGTGCGGACCTTCTTCCGGGGTACATGAGAAGAGCACTGCCATCAAGGCCGCAAGCAATGTTAACATTGAAAATCTGTCTTTCATATTTCAAAAAAACTCTGTTGTTTCTGCATCCGGTCATAAATGAAAAGGGCGGGCATAGATACCCGCCCCTGATAAAGGTTCTCCGGAATGTTCCGGCCCGTTATTCGATAGGCTTTCCGAAATCGTCTGCGCTTATCTTATATGTAGGAGCATTCCAGTCGTTGAGGTCAAGATAGATACGGAACTTGCCGGCTTCTACTGCAATATTGTCACCGCCCTGTGCAAGTTTGCCGTCCTTGACGCCCCAGTTCACAGCCCAGTCCGCGTTGAGCCTGAACTTGAATGTACCGGCAGCTGCAATTTCAACATCGGCATAGAAGATTCCGTCAGCCCTGTTGAGGGTCATCTCTGCATCGTTGCCCCAACCGTTGAATTCACCGACTACACCCACCTTGTCGAAGCCTGCAACCATGTTGAGGGTCAGGGATGACCTTACGAAGTGGAAGTTGTAATACCTGAATTTCGAATAGTTCATAACATTATCATTACTGCCTTCCACCAGAACCAGGGATTTAGGCTCCGGATCAGTTGATGCTCCGGCTCCCCAGTTACCGTTATCCCAGTTGGCTTCTCCGGTAATCTTGAATCCGTTGCCGGCCTTGCCGTTGAAGTCGATTACACCTACGTAGTTTTCCTTGTCCTCTGCATAGCTGAAGAGATAGAATGCACTGGCATGGCTCCATCCGCAGTAGTCACCGACAACATAAATCTTCGGATACTCTATCTTCGCATCGAAAGGAGTCACCTTGGTCGTTATCACATTGGACAGGACAGGTGCCACACCTGCAACTGCCGACGACTCGCCCATCATCTGGGCTTCGACCACGAGTTGCACTTCTACGGGGGCTTCCGGAGGACATCCCAGAGAAATCAGGGCATTGTTGAGGTCGTCTGCCTTGATTGCTATACCAGTAGTATCGATATTGGTATTGCCGAGGGCCTTCCTGTTTTCGAAATTGGTTCCTGCAATATCTACATAAGCTGTATATTTCACAGCTGCAGGCATTCCGAAATCGGTTGCCGAAAATTTGAGTGTTGTGAATTCCCCTCCACGCACCAGAACATAGTCGGTTCCGATATTTTCCAAAGTGGAGGCTACGACCTTGTCCGGCTCATATACCGGTCCTACCTCATCCTGGCAGGAGGGCATAACGATAGCCGATACCAAAACCGCGAACAATATGCTAAAATATTTTTTCATAATCTTGGATTCTTGTTTATCTGTTAATAACCAGGGTTCTGGGTAAGTTTGCTGTTGGCATTGATCTCATTTACAGGAATAGGGAACAGGTTGAAGCGGCTGTTGACATCCGCACCTCCCTTCACACCGCCTTTCCATGACCACAGATAATCCTTGGTGGTATATTTTCCGAAACGGATAAGGTCAGAACGACGATGGTTTTCCCAGTAGAGTTCACGTCCGCGTTCGTCGAGGATATCATTCAGGCTCACTGTGGTAACAGGAGCGAGACCTGCCCTTTCGCGAACTGCGTTGTATGCATTGAGACCGTCTGCCTGAATGCCTCCGTTGCGGATTTCAGCTTCTGCAAGCATCAGATAGGCATCCGCTGCGCGGAATACGGGGAAGTCGGTGTCAGGCCATCCCATATCGGTAGGAGCGGATCCGTCGCTTCTGGTATTCTTGAATTTCATGGCGCACCAGCCTGAAGCGAAGTCATACTCGTCTTCAATTTCCAAAGAGTGGGGTTTTTCGCCGAATTCAGATCCGTCAGTGAAAAGATTACGGTCATCATCGTCGCTGAAAAGACCTACCAGTTCGGGAGTCACTACCAGACCGCCCCATCCGTCATTGATACCCATTGCCGACTGCCACTGGCTGTTTCCGGATACGATGGAAGCCTTGATGATGAAGTTGGTGTTACCAAAAGAACGAGTATTCACTGCGTCACTCTGCACTGCGAAGATAATCTCATTTGTGCGGAGATGGTTGTCACCCATGAACAGGTGCTCATAATCGCTGTGAAGCGAAGGATAGCTCTTTACGAGCGACTGGCATTCTGCAATGCACTCGGACCATGCTTTGGTACGGCCTTCCGTATATACTTCCGAGTTGAGGTACATTTTGGCGAGGAGCATGGTTGCGAACTCCTGGCTGCAACGGCCGTATTCTGTCTGAGAAGCGGGTTTGAGGTCTTTTCTAAAACCGTTTTCGCCTGCAATTTCCTCAACAATCCAATCATACAGGTCGGGACGCTTGATCTGTTCGGGACCCACAGCACCTACTACATCCTTTTCGGTTGCGAAAGGTACATTTCCAAACATATCGATTGCGTGGTAATAGCTTAAGGCCCTGAGAGCCCTAGCCTCAGCAATCATTGTAGTCATTCTCTCAGACTCGAAACCTGAAGCCTGTGCCCTGCGGATGAATTCGTTGCAGAGGGAAATCTGGTAATAGAGACGGGAGAACATTGCTGTAACGAATACGTCTGAGGTGGTCCATGCAATATGGTTCAGGTCATGGATTGTCTGGTCATTCCAGACTACACTTGCTTCATCGGTAGTGATGGTCTGAAGGTTGAAGAGCGCACGCATGTACTGGCCGAAACCACCGTCGATACCGTCAATGTCAGGTGCTCCGTTTTCACCATTGGAAGAACTTACAGCCAAAGCAGCATAGCATTTGGCAAGTACCTGTTCGTAAGCATCTTCGCTGTTCAACACATCTTCGGGGAGATCCAGGTTAGGGTCAATAGG